>CAUQIK010000020.1:0-27855 GCA_963518035.1 uncultured Streptococcus sp.
TCTCATCTGCTTTGCGGATGAGGGTTTTCTTATTTTGTGCTATACTTAAGGTATGCATAGAAAAACAGTGATTGATTTTAGGGATTTGGGGGAGAGATACACCTTTACCCAGCCCATTAAAGAGTTGAAAACGAGAAATGTAGCAGAAGTGGCAGATTTGCTGGCTCAAGTGGAAAGCTACCAAGAGCAGGGCTACTATGTGGTGGGCTATGTCAGCTACGAGGCTGCACCTGCTTTTGAAGAGAAATTAGCAGTTCACAAGGCTCCTCTACTGGGCGAGTACTTGCTTTACTTTACTGTTCATGATAGCGTAGAAACATCCCCTATTCCTCTGATTTATGACGAGGTTGATTTGCCTTCAAACTGGCAGGAAGTAACGTCTGCAGCAGACTATGAAAAGGCTATTGCCCAGATTCACCATCATTTGCGTCAGGGAGACACCTATCAGGTCAACTACACCGTCCAACTAAAACAAGACTTAAGTGCCAATCCTTTTGCCATCTACAATCGTATGGTGGTAGAGCAGGAGGCGGGTTACAATGCCTATGTGGAACATGACGAGATGGCAGTGATTTCCATGAGCCCAGAGCTCTTTTTTGAGCAGAATGGCCGCGAGTTGACAACGCGACCAATGAAGGGAACGACTCAGCGTGGCATGACTGACCAAGAAGATCTTGAACAGGCTAGCTGGTTGGAGCAGGATTCTAAAAATCGCTCTGAAAATATGATGATTGTGGACCTCTTGCGCAACGATATGAACCGTATTTCTGAAGTGGGAAGTGAGCATGTGGAGCGTCTGTGTCAAGTGGAGCAGTATTCGACTGTCTGGCAGATGACTTCGACCATCAAGAGTCGGTTGCGAGAGGATGTTGACCTTGTAGAAATATTCCGTTCTCTCTTTCCTTGCGGATCCATAACGGGTGCACCTAAAATTGCGACAATGGAGATTATTAAGAACTTGGAGCCACAACCGCGTGGAGTCTACTGTGGAACGATTGGTATCTTGCTTCCAAATGGACGACGGATTTTTAATGTTGCTATCCGAACTATTCAACTGCATCAAGGGAAAGCCATCTATGGGGTGGGTGGTGGCATTACTTGGGATAGCACTTGGGAATCTGAATATCGAGAGGTTCATCAAAAGGCTGCTGTTCTCTATCGTAAACAGGCTCGTTTCCAACTGATTACAACTGGAAAAATCGGTCAGAAGAGCTTGATGTTTGAAGATCAACATCTGGAAAGACTGAGAAAAGCTAGTCGGTATTTTGCCTTTCCATTTGATTCAGAAAACTTGAAACAAAAGATAGAGGAAGAGTATCAGGCTTGTAATGATAATCAAGATTACCGTCTACGAATCAGTCTCAACAAGTCTGGAGAGATAGAAGTCAATCGTCAAGTATTAACACCCCTTAGTCCAGGTTTTTGTCAGGCTAAACTTTGCCTTCAGGAATCGGATTTGAATCAAGCCTTTACCTACTTCAAAACGACTCACCGACCGCATTTGAACTTAGGGGAACAAGAGAAGATTTACCATAATGTAAAAGGAGAACTTCTTGAAATCTCTATCGGAAATTTGGTTCTGAAAATCAATGGGAAACTCTATACACCGCCTATCCGACTTGGAATCTTGCCAGGAATTTATCGTCAGCATTTGCTAGAAACAGGACAGGTAGAAGAGAAAGTCTTGACCTTGGCAGATTTAACCCAAGCAGAAGCTATTTACGGCTGTAATGCAGTGAGAGGCTTGTATGAACTAAGACTTGAGGAGAACTAGGTGAAACTGATATTTTTACACGGGTTAGGGCAGTCAGCAGAGAGTTGGAAAGAAGTTCGGAATCTACTGACAGATTATCCTTCTGAGGCTATTGAGTTATTTCCTTCTGGAGTTAGCAACTATCAACAAGCTAAAGAGCGAGTTTATCAGCATCTAGCTCAAGAGACAGAACCTTTTGTTTTGGTTGGATTGTCCTTAGGTGCTGCCCTGGCACTAGAACTTTCCAGTTACGATTTACCAAATCTCCAAGCTTTGGTTCTATCAGGATGTCCACTTAAACTGTCTGGTAATATCCTATTTTATCTTCAGTTGATGATTTTTAAACTACTTCCCAAAAAAGTATTTGAAAAACAGGGAGCAGACAAGGCTTTTATGGTCGGAGTTTCTGAGGAATTGAAGACACTTGATTTAACTGATATAGCAGGGATTTGCCCCTGTCCAACCTTACTAATTTGTGGCAGCAAAGATAAACCGAATCTTAGTTCTATGAGAAGTCTTCATAAACTAATATCAGAATCTCAATTTCAGATTATACCAGATGGTCCTCATGTCTTGAATGAAGCTAAACCAAAAGAGTTTGCTGAACAGATTAAACCTTTCCTTGAATTGCTGAAATAAGTTTGATAAAATAATAGTGAAATCGATAACATCGTTATAGGAGAACGAAATGAATAAACGTCTATTTTTAAAAATGAGTCTGGCTACCTTGCCAGTTTTAGCCTTGTTTTCACAACCTGTGTTAGCAGAAGAAAACATTCATTTTTCTAGTTGTAATGAAGCTTGGGCGAATGGCTATTCGGATATTCACGAGGGAGAACCTGGTTATTCTGCCAAGTTAGACCGCGATCATGATGGTGTGGCTTGCGAATTGAAAAATGCTCCTAAGGGTGCTTTTAAAGCAAAACAAGCGGCTACAACTCAAACTGATACAACTTCATCAACAACAAGTGGTTGGGTTAAGCAGGACGGTTCTTGGTACTATTTTGATGGAAATGGAAATCCAGTGAGAAATGCATGGCAGGGAAGCTATTACCTGAAAGCTGATGCTAAAATGGCACAGAGTGAATGGATTTATGACTCTTCTTATCAAGCTTGGTATTATTTGAAATCAGATGGTTCTTATGCAAAAAATGCATGGCAAGGAGCTTATTACCTTAAATCAAACGGTAAAATGGCACAAGGTGAGTGGGTTTATGACCCTTCTTATCAAGCCTGGTATTACTTGAAATCAGATGGTTCTTATGCTCGCAATGCATGGCAAGGAAACTACTATTTGAAATCAGATGGTAAAATGGCTAAAAATGAGCGAGTTGATGGTGGCCGCTACTACGTAGATGCTTCAGGTCTATGGAAACCATAAGTAAGGATAAAATCTAGAAAGTTAATGCAAACCTTTGCATAAATGAGTGAATTTTGTTATACTAGTACTGTAAGC
This sequence comes from uncultured Streptococcus sp., assembly GCA_963518035.1. Lineage (GTDB taxonomy): Bacteria > Bacillota > Bacilli > Lactobacillales > Streptococcaceae > Streptococcus. Next base: position 3,210 of record CAUQIK010000020.1, read on the forward strand.
ATTTTCAATTAATTCATAATGAAAAAGGAGAATATGATGAGTCAAAAGATTATTGGGATTGACCTTGGTGGAACTTCTATCAAATTTGCAATCTTGACAACAGCAGGAGAAATCCAAGAAAAATGGTCTATCAAGACCAACATTTTGGATGAGGGAAGTCATATCGTAGATGATATGATTGAGTCTATTCAACATCGTTTGGACTTGCTTGGATTGGCAGCTGCAGACTTCCAAGGTATTGGAATGGGATCACCTGGTGTGGTTGACCGTGAAAAAGGAACTGTTATTGGTGCCTACAACCTCAACTGGAAAACCCTTCAACCAATCAAAGAAAAGATTGAAAAAGCCTTGGGCATTCCTTTCTTCATCGATAATGATGCCAACGTAGCTGCTCTTGGTGAGCGCTGGATGGGTGCTGGAGATAACCAACCAGACGTTGTCTTTATGACACTCGGTACTGGTGTTGGTGGCGGTATCGTTGCAGAAGGCAAATTACTTCACGGCGTTGCTGGTGCAGCAGGGGAGCTTGGTCACATCACTGTTGACTTTGACCAGCCAATTGCATGTACTTGCGGTAAGAAAGGTTGCCTTGAGACAGTTGCTTCAGCAACAGGGATTGTCAACTTGACTCGTCGTTATGCCGATGAATACGAAGGCGATGCAGCCTTGAAACGCTTGATTGATAACGGAGAAGAAGTAACTGCTAAGACTGTCTTTGACCTTGCAAAAGAAGGAGACGACCTTGCTTTGATCGTTTACCGTAACTTCTCACGTTACTTGGGAATCGCTTGTGCTAACATCGGATCAATCCTAAACCCATCAACAATCGTTATCGGTGGTGGTGTATCAGCTGCAGGAGAATTCCTTCTACAAGGTGTTCAAAAGGTTTACGACGAAAATACCTTCCCACAAGTACGCACAACAACTAAACTAGCTCTTGCAACTCTAGGAAATGACGCTGGAGTTATCGGAGCAGCATCACTTGTATTGCAATAAGATAATAAAAGGAGAAAAACACTACTTTAAAGCCAGTGATTTTCCTCCTTTCTTTTTTTATGCTATACTAGTTAGGACAATAAATGAGGTGAGAGTAAATGACAAAAGCAGATACGATTTTTAAAGAAAATATTGAACGAATCCTCAAAGACGGTGTCTTTTCTGAGCAGGCTCGTCCTAAGTACAAGGATGGGACAGTTGCCAACTCTAAATATGTAACTGGTGCCTTTGCCGAGTATGACTTGGCCAAGGGGGAATTCCCCATTACAACCTTGCGTCCCATTGCAATCAAATCAGCTATCAAAGAAGTTCTCTGGATCTACCAAGACCAGTCTAATAGCCTAGACGTGCTTAATGACAAGTACAATGTTCACTACTGGAATGACTGGGAAGTGGGAGACACGGGAACTATTGGTGAGCGCTATGGTGCCGTTGTTAAGAAACACGACATTATCAATAAGCTTCTCAAACAGTTGGAAGCCAATCCTTGGAACCGCCGGAATATCATTTCTCTCTGGGATTACCAAGCTTTCGAAGAAACAGATGGGCTACTCCCATGTGCCTTTCAGACCATGTTTGATGTCCGCCGTGTAGATGGAGAAATCTATCTAGATGCGACTTTGACCCAGCGTTCTAACGATATGCTGGTGGCCCACCACATCAATGCTATGCAGTATGTAGCTCTTCAAATGATGATTGCCAAACATTTTGGCTGGAAGGTTGGGAAGTTCTTCTACTTTATCAACAACCTCCATATCTATGACAATCAATTTGAACAAGCTCAGGAATTGCTTCGTCGTGAGCCATCAAACTGCCAACCACGTTTGGTCTTAAATGTGCCAGATAAGACCAATTTCTTTGATATCAAAGCGGAAGACTTTGAGTTGGTGGATTATGACCCTGTTAAGCCGCAGTTGAAGTTTGACCTAGCTATTTAAAAGAATAGAAAAAAGAAGTTGAGACAATGAATCCCAACTTCTTTTGTTTCTTAACGTGATACGCGGCGACGAGCTGCTTTTTTACGGTTTTCTTCGATGAAAGCTGCTTTTTGCTCTTCTGGTTCGATCACTTTCTTTTTAAATGCGTATACTGCACCTGCGACTGCAGCGACAGTTCCTGCGACACCTGTTACAAGACCTTTAGCGAATCCTTTAGCCATGAGTCTTCCTCCTTTATATTCTCAATCAGCCAGCCTCCTCAAGAGGTCACATTTTTCTGACTGACCTTTTTGTGTTATAATAATAGTAACGAAAAAATGGGAATTTTTCAAGGAAAAAAGATGAAAACAAAAATAATTGTGATTGTTGGACCGACTGCAGTTGGAAAGACGGCTCTAGCCATTGAAGTGGCCAAGCGTTTTAATGGCGAAGTGGTTAGTGGAGATAGCCAGCAAGTCTATCGAGGACTTGATATTGGGACGGCCAAAGCTAGTCAAGAAGAGCAGGCAGCTGTTCCTCATCATTTAATCGATGTTAGAGAGGTAACCGAGTCTTACTCGGCTTTTGATTTTGTTTCAGAAGCTAAGATGGCTATTGAGGATATTCACAGCCGTGGCAAGCTAGCCATTATCGCCGGTGGGACTGGGCTTTATATCCAGAGCTTGCTAGAAGGTTACCACCTGGGCGGGGAGACTCCTCATGAGGAGATTTTGGCCTATCGGGCTAGTTTGGAGCCTTATACAGATGAGGAATTAGCCCATTTGGTGGAGCAAGCAGACCTTGAGATTCCCCAGTTTAATCGTCGTCGTGCGATGCGTGCCTTGGAAATTGCCCATTTTGGTCAGGATTTGGAAAATCAAGAGAGTCTATATGAACCGCTGATTATCTGCTTGGATGATGAGCGCAGTCAATTATATGAACGTATCAATCACCGAGTGGACCTGATGTTTGAGGCTGGGCTTTTGGATGAGGCCAAGTGGCTTTTTGACCATTATCCAGATGTGCAGGCTGCTAAAGGAATTGGCTATAAGGAACTCTTTCCTTATTTCCGTGGAGAGCAAACCTTGGAGGAAGCTAGTGAGAGTCTCAAACAGGCGACTCGTCGTTTTGCTAAGCGTCAGTTGACCTGGTTCCGTAATCGCATGCAGGTCACCTTTTATCAGATTGGAGAAACTGGTGTGCAAGACCGCATTTTAAGCCAGATAGAGGAGTTTTTAGATGATTGAAACGGAGAAAAAAGAGGAACGGGTTCTGCTGATTGGTGTAGAATTGCAAGGCATGGACAATTTTGACCTCTCTATGGAAGAGTTGGCCAGTCTGGCTAAGACAGCTGGGGCAGTCGTTGTAGATAGCTACAGACAAAAACGTGAAAAATATGATTCCAAGACCTTTGTTGGTTCTGGTAAGTTGGAAGAGATTGCGCTTATGGTGGATGCAGAAGAAATCACCACTGTCATCGTCAACAACCGTCTGACCCCAAGGCAGAATGTCAATTTAGAAGAAGTTCTCGGTGTTAAGGTCATTGACCGTATGCAGTTGATTTTGGATATCTTTGCAATGCGGGCTCGAAGTCATGAAGGGAAACTCCAAGTCCACCTAGCCCAGCTCAAATATCTCTTGCCTCGCTTGGTTGGCCAGGGAATTATGCTCAGTCGTCAGGCAGGGGGAATTGGTTCCCGTGGACCTGGTGAAAGCCAGCTGGAGCTGAACCGTCGTAGTGTTCGCAATCAGATCACAGATATCGAGCGCCAGCTCAAGGTGGTTGAGAAGAATCGGGCGACTGTCAGAGAAAAACGTCTGGAGTCTAGCACCTTTAAGATTGGTTTGATTGGTTATACCAATGCTGGGAAGTCAACTATCATGAATACCTTGACAAGTAAGACTCAGTATGAGGCTGACGAGCTATTTGCGACTCTAGATGCGACGACTAAGAGTATCCATCTGGGAGGCAATCTCCAAGTAACTTTGACAGATACAGTTGGCTTTATTCAAGATTTGCCGACAGAGTTGGTGTCCAGTTTCAAGTCAACATTAGAAGAAAGCAAGCATGTAGACCTTCTGGTTCATGTTATCGATGCCAGCAATCCTTACCACGAAGAGCATGAAAAAACAGTCCTGTCCATCATGAAAGACTTGGATATGGAAGATATTCCTCGCCTTACCCTTTATAATAAAGCAGATTTGTTGGAGGATTTCACGCCTACCCAAACCCCTTATGCTCTTATTTCAGCTAAGGCTGAGGATAGTCGTGAGAATTTGCAGGCACTATTTTTAGAGAAAATCAAGGATATTTTTGAGAGATTTACCCTGCGCGTGCCTTTTTCTAAGTCCTACAAGATTCATGATTTAGAAAGTGTTGCGATTCTGGAAGAACGTGATTATCAGGAAGACGGCGAAGTGATTACAGGCTACATTTCTGAGAAAAACAAATGGAGGTTAGAGGAATTTTATGACTGATATTAAAACGTTAGCTCTAAAATATGGGGGCTATACAAGTCTAGACAAGGTCTATCTGGATCAACTTCTAGCTGGTAAAACAGAGCAGGAGCAGTTGGCACTAATCACTCCTCCGCCTAGCGTGGTCAATGCTTACTTTGCAGAACTCTACCAGAAAAAGAGTCCTGAGGCTGCGACGGATTATTTTGCGGAACTCAGTCAGGAACTGAATCTTTACAATGTTGAACCAAGTTTCACCCTAGAAAATAAGCCTTTTATTCGGCTTAATCTGTCTGGTAAATCCTTTGGTTTTTGTTATGAGAGAGAGGGTCTGGGTCGGATTTTCTCTGAAAATGAGGAGAAGATTTCGGATGATTTGCTCTTTGAAATTGCGCAAATTTTTCCCCATCAGCTGGTCTTTGAGGAGTCTGGCAAGATTTACATGAAGCCTGTCGGAGATGAGGAAGTTGTTAGCGTGGAAAATATCACAGCTTTGACTGATTTGGAAAGCTTGGCTGATGGTCGCAAACGTCTTAAAGGTTACAGCCAAGAGGAGTTATTACAAGAAGTTACAGCTTTTTCTGGCAAGCGCTATTTCCGATCGGAAAACCGCACAGCCATGTTATATATTGATTAATTAGAAAGTATCGAATGGATATTCAATTTTTAGGAACGGGGGCTGGACAGCCCTCTAAAGCCCGCAACGTTTCAAGTCTTGCCCTGAAACTCTTGGATGAGATTAACGAAGTCTGGCTCTTTGACTGTGGAGAAGGTACGCAAAATCGAATTCTGGAAACCACAATTCGACCACGTAAGGTCAGCAAAATCTTTATTACCCACCTACATGGAGACCACATCTTTGGCTTGCCGGGTTTCCTTTCTAGCCGTGCCTTTCAGGCCAATGAAGAGCAGACGGATTTGGAAATCTATGGACCTCAAGGAATCAAGTCATTTGTCTTAACCAGCCTTCGTGTGTCAGGTTCGCGCCTGCCTTACCGTATTCATTTTCATGAGTTTAACCAAGATTCTCTAGGGAAAATCCTTGAGACCGATAAATTCACGGTGTATGCAGAGGAACTGGACCATACTATTTTCTGTGTTGGTTACCGTGTCATGCAAAAGGACCTAGAAGGTACCTTGGATGCTGAAAAACTCAAGGCAGCTGGTGTCCCATTTGGCCCACTTTTTGGGAAAATCAAGAATGGTCAGAACGTTGTTCTCGAAGATGGGACTGAAATCAAGGCAGCAGACTATATCTCAGCCCCACGTCCAGGTAAGATTATCACTATTTTAGGAGACACTAGAAAAACGGATGCCAGTGTGCGTCTGGCTGTCAATGCCGATGTCCTTGTCCATGAATCGACTTATGGCAAGGGAGATGAAAAAATTGCTCGCAATCATGGCCACTCAACCAACATGCAGGCAGCGCAGGTCGCAGTAGAAGCAGGTGCCAAACGACTCTTGCTCAACCATATCAGTGCCCGTTTCCTCTCAAAAGATATCAGCAAGCTCAAAAAAGACGCTGCTAGTGTCTTTGAAAATGTCCATGTGGTCAAAGACTTGGAAGAAGTGGAAATCTAAAAGCTTGAGAAAGGATAAGTATGCCTACTATTCTCATTACCGGAGCTAGCGGTGGCCTAGCCCAAGAAATGGTCAAACTCTTGCAAAACGACCAACTCATCTTGCTTGGTAGAAATAAGGAAAAATTAGCCCAACTCTACGGAAATCATCCACAAGCAGAATTGATTGAAATCGATATTACCGATGATTCAGCCTTAGAAACTCTGCTAGCAGACCTCTATCTCCGCTATGGAAAGATTGATGTTTTGATAAACAACGCTGGTTACGGGATTTTTGAGGAATTTGACCAGATTTCCGACCAAGATATTCATCAGATGTTTGAGGTCAATACCTTTGCCCTGATGAATCTATCTCGACGCCTTGCGGCTCGAATGAAGGAAAGTCGAAAAGGCCATATCATCAATATCGTTAGCATGGCAGGTTTGATTGCTACTGGCAAGTCTAGTCTCTACTCAGCGACCAAGTTTGCGGCCATTGGTTTTTCAAATGCTCTGCGCCTCGAACTCATGTCCTACGGTGTTTATGTAACGACGGTCAATCCAGGACCAATCCGCACAGGATTTTTTGACCAAGCAGACCCAGATGGGACCTATCTCAAGTCGGTTGAACGCTTCCTGTTGAAACCAGATGCAGTGGCTAAAAAGATTGTCAAGATTATAGGAAAAAACAAACGAGAACTCAATCTACCGATTTTGTTGAACCTAGCCCATAAGTTTTATACCCTCTTTCCTAAGCTAGCTGATAAGTTGGCAGGGGAAACTTTTAATTATAAATAAAAAAAGTTGTTCCTAAAATGGAGCAACTTTTTTGACGATTAGAACAAATCAATACCAGTCTTGTTTAATGCGTGGCAATGATAAGTGAAGGCGTTGATAAAATTAGAGTAGTATTGCTGATCAATAAATTTTGCGCTTTGAAGATAATTAAATAGATTTTTCGCTAAAGGAATAGCCTCAGGTTTATTCCATCTAAATTGATTGTAAACATGTTCAACTTCTAAAAACATGAGGGGAATAGCCAGATAGCCTCGTTCGAAGGTCTGAAGTGATTTAATTTTTTTAATAATATCATCAGCCTTTTAATAGTAACCCAGTTCAGAGAAATATTTTGCAGAGAAAGTAAGAGCATTTAAGATACGGATGTAGGTGTCAGTATTTGCACTTTCTTTGTACATAAGTAGTAATTGTTTGGTCATATGGTCAATGAGTTCCATCGGACAATGATTGACGATAACACGATAAATTTCAAGTTCGATACTATTAAAGACATCCGATTTCATTAAATGATTGATAATGTTTTGAATTCTGGCAACAGTTTCTGGACTCTTTGATATAGTTGGATAATGTCTTAATTTAATAGATTTAAAAATCATTTCTGCTTGAAGTGGATTGTCTTTTAGGTAGACATCAAATAATTTTTCGTATTCTTCAATATAAGTGAGGATATCTTCTTCATGGACCACATGCTTGCCAAATTCAATAGCAGGTAATTCTAAACAATCTCCACCTTTATTTGCATAGGCGAGAACAAAATCATTCCATTCAACTCCGATAACAATTAAGAGTTTGGCAAAGTTTTCAAGTGAAATTCCTTTGTCTCCTTTTTCAAATTGACTAAGGAACTGTGGCGATACGATATCTGATGCTGCTTCCTTGAGAGTTAATCCTCGTGCTTCGCGTAGTGACTTAAATGTAGCACCAAATGGGTATAGATTTTCCATAAATAATCTCCTTACATACTTCTAAAACTATTATACAAAATTTTAAAGAAAATACTTGGAAAAGTAAACTATAGTTACAAAATATCAGAATTCTATGCTAATTTTTTATTTTAAAAATTATATTGAAACTATAGTTTAAATGACGAAAAAAATAAATATCTATTATGGTATGATAAGGGAAAGAATAGTTAAAAAGTAGGCTTGTTATACTAGTATAACAAGGATTGACTTATCACTCAATCCTATTCTATCAGTCATTAAAGGAGAAAATGATATGGGAAAAACTTAAATGCTCGATACTAGAAAAATATCATAGTTACTTTTAAGGTTATAAGAAAATTATCATAATTTTTTTGAAAAATAGAAATATATAAGGAGTTTTGTTATGAAAAACAGAAAAATGTTGGCTTCTTCTTTACTAGCCGGTGCTTTATTGTCAGTAGGTTATATAGCTTCTAAACCGACAGAGGTTCATGCCTTAACAGATATGAGTGTCAAGGATACTCAAAATCCCTTGAAAATCACCTTAATATAGACAGATGGAAGTTATACAGTAGATACACTTTTGGTTGACCTGCAAAGAAGTTCTACAACTACTGATAATACAGCTCTTGATTTTGATATAGTTAATGAAGATACCGGTGCACTTGCTTCTTCATCCTTTTTTGGTAGATTTAGAGGAAGTAATAGAATAAAAGAGGGAATTAATATACTCTTAGTAAAAGATGGGAACTACCATCTAGATATTTACAGTTCAGGTGATTTTGGAAAACGTTACTTCGGACGTTCAGAAGTTTTTAGAATCTCTAGAGGTGAATATTCTCCGATTAAAAAGGTAGAGATACCAACAGCAACTGAAACTCCAAAACCAGCTACTAACTCTAGCTCAGGTCAGACTGGTTGGTCAGGTTCCTCTTACTACAAAGATGGTGTTAAAGTAGTCAATCAATGGATTTTTGATGTTCAGTACAATTCTTACTTCTACCTAAATGCTTCAGGAAACTTTGTTCAAAATGCTTGGTCAGGCAATTACTACCTCAAATAAGGTGGCTACATGGCTAAGAGCGAGTGGATTTACGATAAAAACTATAGTTCATATTATTATCTAACATCAGAAGGAAGCTATGCCCGTAACACTTGGGTAGGTAGCTATTACCTCAAATCAAATGGTAAGATGGCTAAGAGCGAGTGGGTCTATGATAGCAGCTATCAATCTTATTATTACCTAACTTCTGAGGGTAGCTATGCTCGTAATACATGGATAGGTGACTACTACCTCAAGTCAAATGGTAAGATGGCAGTCAATGAGCGTACACCAGATGGTTACAAAGTAGATGGCTCAGGTAAGTGGGTGAAATAAAATTTTTTTGAACTGGGAGAACAGAGAAAATAATGGAAAAACATGAAAACCAAATGAACGAAGAGGTAACCGTAGAAAAAGTCGATGAGACTACGGAAAGAATGGAAAAATCAATTAATGAAGTAGTTACAGAGAAGCCTGATAGAGTAGAAGCACTCAAAAAAGAGGCGTCAATTTTTGTAGATAAAGCTGGAAAACAAATTGAAAATCTAGATATGGATGGTTTGATTGAAAAAATTAAAAAATTATTTGAAACAAAACCTCTACAATCTATCGGAATAAGCCTAGCTATCTTTCTTATTCTGTTCTTTGGAGTTCGTAAATTAACCAGTGATCAATTAGATGGAACTTATGAAATTTTAACGAAACGTGATCATTTAGTCATGGTGATTAAAGGAAATGCTGGGACCGTCATCTCTGAAGATTCAGACGGAGACAAAGAAAAAAGATTAGTGAAAATTGATAAACAAAAGAAAGTATTGACAATCACAGACACTAAAGGAAGAGAATTAGGAAAAACAAAATATATGTTAAAAGATAAGGAACTCTATCTTCAAGAGCCAGATCAAACCTTTAACCGAGTAAAATAGACTACACATTCAAAGCTTACCTCAGTACCCTAAAAGTTACTGGGGTAGGAAATTGTATACAGGGAGAATATCATATGAAATTTAAAAAATTAATAACTCTAGCCAGCTTGGTTGGCCTAATTACTTTCTTATTGCCTGTTGTTTCATCAGGTAATCAATCACTCGCTCCGGTAAGTGAGTACGTAGTTGATTATCTAAATGCGCCTTCCCGATTTATGGTATTTATTGTTTGGTACGGTGCATTTGTAATCACTTTATTATTATCTTTATTTATAGTAAATAGAAGAGTGATAGCAATTATTCAGTCACTTGTCATTATTTTATTAAGTGCATTTAGTTTGTTTATTCATTTTACATTCTTGAAAGAAATAGTTGGTAGAGCACAATTAGGTTACGGAGCTATTCTATATTTTATCTGTGCTTTGATAAATATTTTTGCGGCGATTATGGTTATAAAAGGTGATAAAGCTACTAGTAAACAGATTCATTAACGAACATTCATTCAGTAGTAGGTGGGATGAATGTGTTAGTAATAGCAGGGGCTTTATTAAATTAGAAAATAGGAATAATGATGGAGAATGAAGTGGTAGAAAAATCAATATTGTTAGAAAATTTATATAATCTACATAGAGGTATAGATTAGATTGATTAGAAAGTAATTCATCTAACAAAATAGAGAAAATGATGAGGCAAAGATATGCAGATATCCAATTTTTAGCAAATCATCTATAATCGTGATACTAAACTAATAGAAACATCTAAAAAATGGTGGAAATTTTGGAAATAATAAAAAATCATAACAATATTTGTACAATAACTGTTATACTTTTATGGAAAAATAAATAATATTTAGGAGGTTCTTATGAAAAAAAGAAATACTTTACTTATCTTAGGCGTATTACTTGCTAGTGTCGGTTTATCAGCTTGTTCATCATCTATGGATACAAAAGGAAAAGGTATTGCTCAGTTAATGAACGACAATAAAGAGAGAGTTTTCTATAGTGTGGTGGATTCTAATAACGATGACCTGCCTGGAAAAGATGAAAAAATAAACAACATCTATATCACAAAAAGCGGAAAACTGAAAGGGTACGACATAGATACAAAACTTACAATGGATGAGGTTGTAGGAAAAAGCATTGATGAAATTAAAAAGTTAGCTGAGGAAAGATCCAAAGAAAATTATGAAAACGATAAAGTTAAAGCTCAAGTACTAATAAATGGTAACACTAAACAAGAACATATAGAAATGAAACCATCACATTATTATACTTACGCATCTCTGACCAGTGGACAAATCCGTGATAAATACTATGCTGGATATATTTCATTTCGTCACGGCCCATCTTCTTCAGATCTGCTCATTACCGAAGTTTCTAAAGGAAATGTAATAGACTTTGATAAAGCAGATGGTAAAATTGTAGAAGAAGTAAACCAATAAACAAATTAAGTATCAAATAAAATTCTTTGATGACATTGTAGCTCTTCTTAGATGAACGATAATCACCAGATTTTAATTTACGTTCTATCTTTTCAAAATCAACAACAGCATTATAATCATCCAACTCTAAATACAAACGAGTTATTTTAGCTTTTAAATCTAATAATAATTTTAAAAAAACTATTCCAGTCATTATCAATCTTTTGAGCTAAATTTGTGTATCCCTCACCTGTCCAAACATAATTCCTAGACATCGATGAATGAATCATTTTATAGAGTTATTCCATGTTTTCTTGATGACAAGAAAGCTAGACTGTTTTTATAAACTTCTATTTTAGGTAAAATTTGGTATCCTAAATGGGTTGACTTTATTAATACGCTAATTGATGATGATAATAAACAACTTATTAAAAATTCAGGTATGAGACAGTCTGATTATGATAGACAGATTAAACGTGAACAAGAAATTAAAGAAGAGCAACAGCAGTGTGAAATAGAGATGCAAGAAGCTGCAGGAGCTCTAGTAGCTTTTGGTAGCGGATGGTATCCCAAAGATTATTATTTCATAGAAGCTATAGAGTTTTTTATCGGAGCTTTAGAAAATTTCAAAGCTGATAATATGAAGGAACTTGTAAATTTATATGATGATACAAAGTATAAAGAATTACAGTTGAAATATCAGAAAGAAATGCTACAGTTACAAAGGGAACAATATATTGATACTAAGAAAATGCTTCAAGCATTAAGATATAACAATTATGTTCAAACTTTGCAATTACAGCAGTTAGATGGAATTCGTAGAAATACAGAAGAAGCAGTTGATTACCTAAGAAATTTACGTGTTCAGGAAAATCATTACCATACGCATAACCATTACCATCAAAATAATATTTATTAATTTATATGGGTGAAATTAAAATTAGAAATAGTATGAAGAAAATTATAAACATGATGACCTGTCTGGGTTTATTTTGCGGCTTGTTTTCACTAGTGAATTCAGCCCAAGCTGACAGTACTGACTACAACCAACTATTGCCACAAATTACTGAGAAGTGGGAGAGCAAAAATTTATCGGACAAAGCTAGATACCAAATAGGTTATGCGCTAGTCGATATTGATAAAAATGGGACAGATGAGTTATTAATTGGTCGCTCTTATGATAGAAATTGGAGTTTGTATGCGGTCTATTATTTAAATGATCACACACCAACAAAACTGATTGAAAGTACCTCAGAGGTTCAAAGTATAGGTCGAACATCTATTAGCCTTTTTGGTGATGGAAGTGTTGCTATCAGTGAATGGACTTCGGGTTCTGGACAAGGAGTAACAAAACTTTATCAACTCTCAAAAGAGAACAAAGAAGCGGAGCTTGTTCAAAATGTCGAATTTGATATGAAGGAAAAAGACGGATTTGGTATTGATTTTTCTGGAAAGTCAAAGATAGACACCTCAACTATTGAATATACTTCTCTAAATCTCCCGATTATTGGAGATAATATGGATCCTAATCCTCCTATGCCCAGGTCCCTAGTCGATGCCAAAATTGGAGATGAAATTCCTTTGCCATCTGAGTTGGTAGGTATTTGGATTAATAAAGAGCCAAATAATGGTAGTAATCCTGGTAGAGCTTCATCACTTATTTTAGGAGATGATGGTAGCTATACTGGAACTTTTAAAGATGGAGATATTAGAGGGAAATTATCCCGTCTTAAAAAAGTGAGTGAGAACGGATTTATTGTCTTAAAAGATAATCAGGAGGATCAAGAGTTTGCTTTTAGTGTCGGTTTAGGTGGAGGTTTGCCTTCTGGTCATAGACTCGAACATGGTATGGTACTAGAAGGGCGAACTTTATATAATGTATTGTGGGTAGTAAAAGAAGGGGAGGAAGACTATTCTAAACCTTCCAAGCTAGTAACTTTTGTAAATCCAACTTATGGTCCTAAGAAAATTGAGAAAAAAGCAGAACAAGAAGTAGCGAAACAAGGCGACACAGTGGCAGAATCAATTCAAGACAGTAGTGAGAAGACACAGCCAGAGCAAACGTTATTTGAAAATATTCCAGTATTTGGACTGGTTGTGGGAGCTGGACTTGTCCTCGTTTTAATACTCTCTATATTTTGGTTTAAAAAATAAGATTTTATAAAATTCTTTTGATTTACTATTAGAGAAAAAACCTCAAGAACTAGGGTTGAAAGCTAGTTCTTGAGGTTTTTAAGTTATTCGATTTAGAGTGATTCTCAACTATCAAACTGGACTTCTTCTAGTAGATAGTCGATAAAGCGTTCGCCCATCTTAGAGAGGCTTGTTTTTTCATGCTGGATATAGACCAGCTCAATGGGGTCATCAATGTCCAGTGGGATAGAAACGATATTGTCTCCGTTGAGGTTGCTGTTCAAAATCCCTGTTGCGATCGTGTATCCGTCCAAACCAATCAAGAGATTAAAGAGGGTGGCACGGTCACTGACTACGATAGATTTTTTGTGGTATTCCTGCGAGAGAATTTCTTCAGAGAAGTAGAAGGAGTTGTGCGTCCCTTGGTCATAACTCAGGTAAGGGAAGTTTTCCAAATCAGACAGTTTAACCTTGTCTTTCTTTGCCAGAGGATTAGTCTTGCTGACAAAGATATGGGGCTGGGCGGTAAAAAGATGGTGAGCCAGCAGGTGGTTGTCATCCAGCATTTTGGTTAAAACATCACGGTTGTAGCTGTTAAAAAATAGGACACCGACCTCACTACGGAAGTTCTTGACGTCGTCGATAATCTCCCAAGTACGAGTTTCACGAAGGAAGAGCTCGTATTTCTCCATATCGCTTTTCTTGAGCAAAGAGACAAAGGCATTGACCACAAAGGCATAGTGTTGAGATGAAACGCTAAAGAGTTCACGGTGGGCGACAGGATTTTTATAACGTTCCTCCAGAAGTTGGGTCTGCTCGACAACCTGACGGGCATAAGAGAGAAACTCCATCCCATCACGGGTCAAGGTGATACCCTTTGGATTGCGGATAAAGATTTCAATGCCCATTTCATTTTCCAAATCTCTTACTGCATTGGAAAGACTAGGTTGAGTGATAAAGAGTTGCTTGGCTGCTTCATTCATGGAGCCAGTTTCGACGATTTTGATAATATAGTGTAATTGTTGAATTCTCATGTTTTTATTGTACCACACTTGCGTCAGAATCGCCAAAGAAGATAGGAAAATCAGGGGGAGTGTGTGAGTCTCTTCTTGAAAAAAACACAAAAATTTGCTAGAATGGGTCTTATGAAAACATTCTATGATGTGCAGCAATTCCTCAAACGATTTGGTATTATTGTTTATATGGGAAAACGCTTATATGATATTGAACTGATGAAGTTGGAACTCTCTCGGATTTACGATGCAGGGTTGATGGACAAATTAGACTATCTAGAAGCAGAAGCGGTTCTTCGCAGAGAGCACAAGGTAGAATTGGATTATATTGAGAAAAATGGAGAAAAGAACTAATGGTTACTTGGATTTTGTGGGCACTTATACTAGCAATGTTGGCGTGGATGGGTTTTAACTATCTTCGTATTCGCCGTGCGGCTAAAATTGTGGATAATGAGGAGTTTGAAGCCTTGATTCGTACGGGTCAATTGATTGATTTGCGCGACCCAGCAGAATTCCACAGAAAACATATCCTTGGAGCCCGCAATATTCCTTCAAGTCAGTTGAAGACTAGTCTTGCAGCCCTTCGTAAAGATAAACCGGTCCTTCTCTACGAAAACCAACGTGCGCAACGAGTTACAAATGCAGCTCTTTACTTGAAAAAACAAGGTTTTTCTGAGATTTATATCCTTTCTTATGGCTTGGATTCTTGGAAAGGGAAAGTGAAGACTAGCTAACCTTATTTCCAAATTAGCCGAATGATAGGATGAAGCTATTGTTTTATAGTATAATTAATTTGTATAAAATTTAAGGAGTTCTTAGAACATGAAAGAAAAAAAGAAAAATCCACTTTTTGTGGGTATCTTGTCGATTATTCTTGGTTTGTTATTTCCGTTGGGAGGTATTGGTTTAGGTATTACCAGTTTATTGTATGCTAACTCACTTCAAAAAGAATCTGGACTAGACTATAAAACAGAAAAAATTATAGCTATTGTAGGGATTGTAGTTTCCGTAATTAATTGGGTTTTAGGATTGATTCTTTTTATGAATTAACTAGTGTAAAATAAAAAAGCTTTATTTGAAAGCTTTTTTGTTTTATCCACTTTTCTCTAAGTAGTTTTTAATGATTTTCAATTCCTCTTGGTTCAAGGGACGGTATTGACCTTCTACTAGTTCTGGATCTAATGTAAACTCACCGAACTGAATTCTTTTGAGTGAGGTCACTTTGACACCAACCGAGAGAAACATTTTCTTGACCTGATGAAATTTTCCTTCTGAAATGGTGATGGAGGCTTGACTGAAGGAAGGACTTGCAGATAGAATCTCTAGTCTTGCAGGTTTACAGATAGTGCCATCTAAAAAGACAATTCCCTTTTGAAAGGCTTGGATATGGTTAGGTGTCAGAAGTCCATTAACCTCAACTCGATAAGTCTTATCGACATGATATTGGGGATGAAGGAGTTGAAAGCCCAAGGGACCGTTATCGGTCAAGAGGAGGAGTCCTGTCGTATCTCGGTCCAGTCGGCCGACGGCATAGAGCTTGTCAGACTGGATATCAGGCGGAAGGAGGTCCATGACAGTTGGAAGTTTCTTGTCTTTGTTGGCTGTAACGACACCAGCAGGCTTATGAAGCATAAGATAGGTGTGCTCATAGCCTTGAATGATTCGGTCCTGAAAAAGGAGTTTTTGTAGTCCTGTATCGATATTTTGGGCTAGGGAGCGGGCTGGGCGACCATCGACTAGAATTTCCTCTTTGAGTAAGGCTTGTTTCATGGCCTTTCGGCTGATTTTTTCTTGGGCTAATAAATTATCTAAACGCATACTGTGCCTATCTTATCATAAGTCGTCTGCTTTGAAAAGGATTGACGTGAAAAGAAAAGTAGAGTGAAAACATTTACACTTGCTTGAATTATGTTATTTACTTGAAATTATGGTATAATCGTTCAGTTAGAAAATAAATTTTGAATATTATAGAGGAAATCATGACAAAATTAAGAGAAGATATCCGTAACATTGCGATTATCGCCCACGTTGACCACGGGAAAACAACCCTCGTTGACGAATTATTGAAACAATCAGAAACGCTTGATGCACGTACTGAATTGGCAGAGCGTGCTATGGACTCAAACGATATCGAAAAAGAGCGTGGAATTACCATCCTTGCTAAAAATACAGCCGTTGCCTACAACGGAACTCGTATCAACATCATGGACACACCAGGACACGCGGACTTCGGTGGAGAAGTTGAGCGTATCATGAAAATGGTTGATGGTGTTGTCTTAGTCGTAGATGCCTACGAAGGAACAATGCCACAAACTCGTTTCGTATTGAAAAAAGCTTTGGAACAAGACCTTGTCCCAATCGTGGTTGTTAACAAAATCGACAAACCATCAGCTCGTCCAGCAGAAGTAGTGGACGAAGTATTGGAACTTTTCATCGAGCTTGGTGCAGATGACGACCAGCTTGATTTCCCAGTGGTGTATGCTTCAGCGATCAACGGAACTTCTTCATTGTCAGATGATCCAGCTGATCAAGAAGCGACTATGGCACCAATCTTTGACACAATTATCGACCATATCCCAGCTCCAGTAGATAACTCAGATGAGCCTTTGCAGTTCCAAGTATCACTTTTGGACTACAATGACTTCGTTGGACGTATCGGTATCGGTCGTGTCTTCCGTGGTACTGTTAAGGTTGGGGACCAAGTTACCCTTTCTAAACTTGACGGCACAACTAAAAACTTCCGTGTTACAAAACTCTTCGGTTTCTTTGGTTTGGAACGTCGTGAAATCCAAGAAGCAAAAGCAGGTGACTTGATTGCCGTTTCAGGTATGGAAGATATCTTTGTCGGTGAAACCATTACTCCGACAGACGCAGTTGAAGCTCTTCCAATCCTACACATCGATGAGCCAACTCTTCAAATGACTTTCTTGGTCAACAACTCACCATTTGCTGGTAAAGAAGGTAAATGGGTAACTTCTCGTAAGGTGGAAGAACGCTTGCAGGCAGAATTGCAAACAGACGTTTCCCTTCGTGTTGACCCAACTGATTCACCAGATAAATGGACTGTTTCAGGACGTGGAGAATTGCACTTGTCAATCCTTATCGAAACAATGCGTCGTGAGGGATATGAACTTCAAGTATCTCGTCCAGAAGTTATCGTAAAAGAAATCGATGGTGTCAAATGTGAGCCATTTGAACGTGTTCAAATCGACACTCCAGAAGAATACCAAGGTTCTGTTATCCAAAGCCTTTCTGAACGTAAGGGTGAAATGTTGGATATGATTTCAACTGGTAATGGTCAAACTCGTTTGGTCTTCCTTGTTCCAGCGCGTGGTTTGATTGGATACTCAACTGAGTTCTTGTCAATGACTCGTGGTTACGGTATCATGAACCATACCTTCGACCAATACTTGCCATTGATTCCAGGTGAAATTGGTGGTCGTCACCGTGGTGCCCTTGTTTCTATCGATGCTGGTAAGGCTACAACTTACTCAATCATGTCTATCGAAGAACGTGGTACAATCTTTGTCAACCCAGGTACTGAGGTTTACGAAGGAATGATCATCGGTGAAAACTCTCGTGAAAATGACTTGACAGTTAACATCACTAAGGCCAAACAAATGACTAACGTTCGTTCAGCTACTAAGGACCAAACAGCTGTTATCAAGACACCTCGTATCTTGACACTTGAAGAGTCTCTTGAGTTCTTGAACGACGATGAGTACATGGAAGTAACGCCTGAGTCTATCCGTTTGCGTAAACAAATCCTTAACAAGGCAGAGCGTGAGAAAGCTAACAAGAAGAAAAAATCAGCTGAATAAGAGCTAGAAAGAGATAAAGATGGTTTATTTAATCATAGGACTCCTCTTATTACTACTCTATGTATTTGCGACACCAGAAAGCATTAAAGGGACAGTCAATATCGTCCTTGTCGTCTTTGCTTTTGTAGCACTTTTGATTTTGCTGATGTTGTCTGTCCTGCAAATCTTTCAGCTACCGACAGAATTCTTTATCGCAATCGCCATGCTCTTCCTAGCATACTTTAGCTTGCGAGATATTACCCTCATGTCGGTCAGTAAAAGTAAAAGAAGATAAAAAAGAGAGTTTTGGCTCTCTTTTTGCTTGTTAGAATGCTGAATCTGAGCATTTTCATTTAGAATTATTTCCATAAAAATGGTAAAATAGTAAGAGTAGAAATGGAGTTCGAGATATGAAAGTAATAGATCAATTTAAAAATAAGAAAGTACTTGTTTTAGGTTTGGCCAAGTCTGGTGAATCTGCAGCTCGTTTGTTGGATAAGCTGGGTGCCATTGTGACAGTAAATGATGGGAAACCTTTTGAGGACAATCCAGCTGCCCAAAGTTTGTTGGAAGAAGGAATCAAGGTCATCACAGGTGGTCATCCTTTGGAACTCTTGGATGAAGAGTTTGCCCTTATGGTGAAAAATCCAGGTATCCCATACAGTAATCCCATGATTGAAAAGGCTTTGGCCAAGGGAATTCCAGTCTTGACTGAGGTGGAATTGGCTTATTTGATTTCAGAAGCGCCAATTATTGGTATCACAGGTTCAAATGGAAAAACAACTACAACGACCATGATTGGGGAAGTTTTGACTGCTGCCGGGCAACATGGTCTCTTATCAGGAAATATCGGCTATCCTGCCAGTCAAGTTGCCCAAACAGTGTCAGACAAGGATACGCTTGTTATGGAACTTTCTTCTTTCCAATTGATGGGCGTTCAAGAATTCCATCCTGAGATTGCAGTTATTACCAACCTCATGCCAACTCATATCGATTATCATGGTTCTTTTGAGGAATATGTAGCAGCCAAGTGGAATATCCAGAACAAGATGACAGCGTCTGATTTCCTTGTCTTGAACTTTAACCAAGACTTGGCAAAAGAATTGGCTACTAAAACACAAGCTACTGTTGTACCATTTTCAACACAGGAAAAGGTTGATGGAGCTTATCTGGAAGATGGTCAACTCTACTTCCGTGGGGAAGTGGTCATGGCAGCTAGTGAAATCGGAGTTCCAGGTAGCCACAATGTGGAAAATGCCCTTGCGACTATTGCTGTAGCTAAGCTTCGTGGTGTAGATAACCAGATCATCAAAGAAACTCTTTCAGCCTTTGGTGGTGTCAAACACCGTCTCCAATTTGTGGATGAAATCAAGGGTGTCAAATTCTATAATGATAGCAAGTCAACCAATATCTTGGCTACTCAAAAAGCCTTGTCAGGATTTGACAACAGCAAGGTCATCTTGATTGCAGGTGGTTTGGACCGTGGTAATGAGTTTGACGAATTGGTTCCAGACATTACTGGACTCAAGAAGATGGTCATCCTGGGTCAGTCTGCCGAACGTGTTAAACGGGCAGCAGACAAGGCAGGTGTGGCTTATGTGGATGCGACTGACATTGCAGATGCGACCCGCAAGGCCTACGAGCTTGCGACTCAAGGAGACGTGGTTCTTCTCAGTCCAGCCAATGCCAGCTGGGATATGTATGCTAACTTTGAAGTACGTGGCGACCTCTTTATCGACACAGTAGCGGAGTTAAAGGAATAATATGAAAAAAATTGTCTTTACAGGTGGGGGGACGGTTGGACACGTAACCCTCAACCTTTTGTTAATGCCCAAGTTTATCGAAGATGGCTGGGAAGTCCACTATATCGGGGACAAGCGTGGTATCGAACACCAAGAAATCCTCAAGTCGGGTCTAGATGTCACCTTCCATTCCATTGCGACTGGAAAATTGCGTCGCTATTTCTCTTGGCAAAATATGCTGGACGTCTTTAAAGTTGGATGGGGAATTGTCCAATCTCTCTTTATCATGTTGCGACTTCGTCCACAGGCCCTTTTTTCAAAGGGGGGCTTTGTCTCTGTGCCGCCTGTTATCGCTGCACGTGTGTCAGGAGTGCCTGTCTTTATTCACGAATCTGACTTGTCTATGGGCTTGGCCAATAAAATCGCTTATAAATTTGCGACGAAGATGTATTCAACCTTTGAGCAAGCTTCAAGTTTGTCTAAGGTCGAGCATGTGGGAGCAGTGACAAAGGTTTCAGACCAAAACACTCCAGAACCAGATGAATTGGTGGATATTCAAACCCACTTTAATCCCAAATTGCCAACAGTATTGTTTGTCGGTGGTTCTGCAGGAGCTCGTGTCTTTAACCAATTGGTGACAGACCATAAAAAAGAGCTAACCGAGCGCTACAATATTATTAATCTAACTGGAGATTCTAGCTTGAATGAGTTGAGTCAAAATCTCTTTCGTGTTGACTATGTGACCAATCTCTATCAACCCTTGATGGAATTGGCTGATATTGTTGTGACACGAGGTGGTGCCAATACGATTTTTGAGCTCTTAGCCATGGCAAAATTGCATGTTATTGTGCCACTTGGTCGTGAAGCTAGTCGTGGAGATCAGATTGAGAACGCAGCCTACTTTGTAAAAAAAGGCTATGCAGAAGAGCTTCAAGAAAGCGATTTGACCTTGGATAGTTTGGAAGAGAAGCTTTCTCACTTACTAAGCCACAAGGAAGATTACCAAGCTAAGATGAAGGCTTCTAAGGAATTGAAATCTCTAGCAGATTTTTATCAATTGTTGAAAAAAGATTTATCATAAGGAAAGTAAATGTCAAAAGATAAGAAAAATGAGGGCAAAGAAATCCTCGAAGAATTTAAAGAGTTATCAGAATGGCAGAAACGAAACCAAGAATACCTAAAAAAGAAGGCTGAGGAAGAGGCGACTCTAGCTGAGGAGAAGGAAAAGGAAAGACAAGCTCGAATGGCTTCAAAATCTGAAAAGTCAGATGAAACCGAGGACCAAGAGAGTGAATCTGATCCAAAAGATCCAAAATCAGCTAAGGAAGATGCTAAAGAAAAAGTAGAAAAGTCAGAAGACGTCAAAAAAGAAGTATCCAAAAAAGAATCAAAGTCCAAAGAGCCAAAGAAAGAGGATAAAAAGGCAGATAAAAAGCCTGTAAAGGAAAAACCGGTCAAACCGAAAATTCCAGGAGTTCATATCTGGCGGGCTATCTCGATTTTGTTTCTCAGTCTGTTTTTATTGGTTGTCTCTGCCTACTTGCTCAGTCCTTATGCGACTATGAAGGATATTCGTGTTGAGGGAACAGTGCAAACTACAGCTGATGATATTCGACAGGCTTCAGGCATTCAGGATTCGGATTATACGATTAACCTTCTGCTAGATAAGGCAAAATATGAAGAGCAGATCAAGTCTAACTATTGGGTTGAATCAGCTCAGCTTGTCTATCAATTTCCAACCAAGTTTACTATCAAGGTCAAGGAATATGATATTGTGGCCTACTATGTTTCTGGAGAAAGTCATTATCCAATCCTTTCAAGTGGTCAGCTTGAGACCAGTGCGGTGAGTTTGGTGAGTCTGCCAGAAACTTATATATCAGTTCTCTTTAATGACAGCGAACAAATCAAGACCTTTACCTCAGAACTTGCTCAAATTAGTCCAGAACTCAAGGCGGATATCCAGAAGGTGGAATTAGCTCCAAGCAAGGTCACATCAGATTTAATTCGAGTGACTATGAATGATTCGGACGAAGTTTTGGTTCCCCTTTCTGAAATGAGTAAGAAATTGCCTTACTACAGTAAGATTAAGCCACAATTGTCAGAACCGAGTGTGATTGACATGGAAGCTGGAATTTACAGTTATACTGTGGCGGATAAATTAATTATGGAGGCTGAGGAAAAAGCCAAACAAGAGGCTAAGGAAGCTGAGAAGAAACAAAAAGTGGAAGAGAAGAAAAGGCTAGAAGAACAGCAGAATAAATTGGAAGAAGAGAAGAAAAAATTGGAGGAAGAAAGCAATCGAAACCAAACAAGTCAGCGTTCATCGCGTCGTTAGGGTCTACCTTTTCTCCTATAGCTCTTTAGTGACCATGTTTTTACTTGACAAGTGTTAGTAGAAATAATAGAATAGTAAAAAACCTTTAAAGCAGTCCAGAGAGGCAGCTAAGGTTAGACGGTGAAAGGGTGGAGACTACCCATTTTTCGTGGAACCTTGCTGTTGGCAGGTTCCTTTTTTCGTGGTTTCTGTTGCCCAGACTCTCTCACTAGCAAAGGTAAAAGGAGAAACCTATGCGAGAACATCGTCCAGTTATTGCTCTTGATTTTCCTAGTTTTGAGGCAGTCAAGGAATTCTTAGCTCTTTTTCCAGAGGAAGAAAGCCTTTATCTAAAGGTAGGGATGGAGCTTTATTACGCAGCGGGATCCGAGATTGTGTCCTACTTGAAAGGCCTGGGTCATAGTGTCTTTCTGGATCTCAAGCTGCATGACATTCCCAATACAGTCAAGTCAGCTATGAAGGTCCTATCTCAGCTTGGTGTGGATATGACCAATGTTCATGCTGCTGGGGGTGTAGAGATGATGAAGGCTGCGCGTGAAGGTCTTGGAAGTCAAGCCAAATTGATCGCAGTCACGCAACTGACATCAACATCGGAAGCCCAGATGCAGGATTTTCAGAATATCCAAACCAGCCTGCAGGAGTCTGTCATTCACTATGCCAAGAAGACGGCTGAAGCGGGATTAGATGGTGTTGTTTGCTCGGCTCAGGAAGTGCAACTCATCAAGCAGGCCACCAATCCAGATTTTATCTGTCTAACACCGGGCATTCGTCCGGCAGGTGCTGCAGTAGGAGATCAAAAACGCGTCATGACGCCAGCAGATGCCTATCAAATCGGCAGTGACTATATCGTAGTAGGACGTCCCATTACCCAAGCTGAGGATCCTGTTGCAGCTTATCATGCTATCAAGGATGAATGGACACAGGACTGGAATTAAAGAACTAGATTAGAAAAATAAAAGGAGAATACCATGACACTTGCTAAAGATATCGCTAGCCACCTCTTGAAAATTCAAGCCGTTTACCTCAAACCAGAGGAGCCTTTCACTTGGGCATCTGGTATCAAGTCGCCGATTTATACGGATAACCGTGTTACCCTTGCCTATCCAGAAACTCGTACCTTAATTGAAAATGGCTTTGTGGAAGCTATCAAAGAAGCCTTTCCAGATGTAGAAGTGATTGCAGGAACTGCGACAGCTGGGATTCCACACGGAGCTATCATTGCTGATAAGATGAACTTGCCTTTTGCTTACATTCGTAGCAAACCAAAAGACCACGGTGCTGGTAATCAAATCGAAGGTCGCGTGGCTCAAGGTCAAAAAATGGTAGTGGTTGAAGACCTCATTTCAACTGGTGGTTCTGTTCTTGAAGCTGTAGTAGCTGCTAAACGAGAAGGAGCAGATGTGCTTGGTGTAGTAGCGATTTTCAGCTACCAATTGCCAAAAGCAGATAAGAACTTCTCAGATGCAGGTGTCAAACTAGTGACGCTTTCTAACTACAGTGAATTGATTCATCTAGCCCAAGAAGAAGGTTACATAACACCAGAAGGACTCGACCTTCTAAAACGATTTAAAGAAGACCAAGAGAATTGGCAAAATGCTTAAAACATAGAAAATCAGGTAGTCACTAGGATTACCTGATTTCTTTTTTATACTAGAAAATGAAAAGATTATTTGAATTTCCATAACTTAAGAAAGTTTATCATTTTTAATTATCTCTGTAAAATGATTGAAAGTATGAAATTTCCAAACAAAATATTTGAAAAGTTTTGAAAAAAGAGTTATGATATTTTTGTAATATACAAAGTAAACGCTTACTTATCAAGGAGGTCATTTTATGTCATACAAAACAAGCAATGCAGAAGGTCATGTAGATTTCATCAATACCTATGATTTGGAGCCAATGGCGCAACAAGTTATTCCTAAAGCAGCATTTGGCTATATCGCTAGTGGAGCAGAAGATACTTTTACTTTACGTGAGAATATTCGCGCCTTTAACCACAAACTCATCGTTCCGCATACGCTTTGCAATGTAGAAAATCCAAGTACAGAGATTGAATTTGCAGGTGAAAAATTGTCTTCACCAATCATTATGGCGCCTGTTGCGGCTCATAAATTGGCAAATGAACAGGGTGAAGTGGCGACTGCGCGTGGTGTTCATGAGTTCGGTTCTCTTTATACAACCAGCTCTTACTCTACTGTCGACCTTCCAGAAATTACGGAAGCCCTTCAAGGGACTCCTCATTGGTTCCAATTTTACTTTAGTAAAGATGACGGGATTAACCGCCACATCATGGACCGTGTGAAGGCTGAAGGATATAAAGCGATTGTCTTGACAGCAGATGCGACTGTAGGAGGTAATCGTGAGGTGGACAAGCGTAATGGTTTTGTCTTCCCAGTTGGCATGCCGATTGTTGAAGAATACCTGCCAGAAGGTGCTGGTAAATCAATGGACTTTGTTTACAAATCAGCTAAACAACGCTTGTCTCCACGTGATGTAGAATTTATCGCTGAATACTCTGGACTTCCTGTTTATGTCAAGGGACCACAATGCCGTGAGGACGTTGAACGTTCGCTTGCTGCAGG
>CAUQIK010000021.1:0-27568 GCA_963518035.1 uncultured Streptococcus sp.
CACTGAACATCACAGAAATCGCTAAACCAAGTATTACAGACAAACAAGTCTTGGTGAAAGTATCCGCAGCCGGGGTTAATCCTCTCGATAACATGGTCTCTCGTGGTGAGGTCAAGATGATTGTTCCTTACAAACTTCCTCAAACTGCAGGTAACGAAGTGGTTGGAATCGTTGAAAACATTGGCAAGAAAGTTAACAACTTTCAGGTAGGAGATCGTGTCTTTGGCCGTCTGCCACTTGATCAGATCGGCGCCTTTGCAGAATACGTAGCTGTTGATAGCCAAGCCTTAGCCAAGGTTCCAGACTATCTATCAGACGAGGAAGCCGCTGCTATTCCTCTTACTGCCTTGACCATTATGCAGGCTCTTGACCTCATGGGCGCTCAAGCTGGGAAAACAATCTTTATTTCTGGTGGTACTGGAGGAGTTGGTGGAATGGCCATTCCGATTGCCAAGGCCAAAGGATTGAAAGTCATCACCAATGGAGCTGTAGATAGTGCTGAGCGTGTATTGAACCTCGGAGCAGATAGATTTATCGATTACAAAACAGAGGATTATACAAAAACTGTTAGCCAGGTTGATTATGTCCTAGATACTCTCGGTGGAGCTGAAACTGAAAAACAAATGTCTATCATAAAAAAAGGTGGTCATCTTGTTTCACTTCGTGCCATGCCAAACGGTGCCTTTGCCAAACGCATGAATCTACCAAAATGGAAACAGATTATTCTTGGCCTAGCAGGTCGCAAATTTGATAAGATGGCTGACAAATACGGTGTTCACTATCATTTTATCTTTGTAGAAAGCAATGGCGCTCAATTACAAGAGGTAGCTGACCTCTTTAGTAAATTAGAAATCAAACCCTCTATCGATACAGTTTATCCATTTGAAGAGGTAAATAGCGCATTAGACAAAGTCGCTAATGGTCGCTCACGTGGAAAAACAGTCCTCAGCTTTAAGAAATAAAAAGGAAAACACAATGTCATATCTTACTACAAAAAATCAATTCGTCACTTGGCAATGAATAAGT
This sequence comes from uncultured Streptococcus sp., assembly GCA_963518035.1. Taxonomy (GTDB): domain Bacteria; phylum Bacillota; class Bacilli; order Lactobacillales; family Streptococcaceae; genus Streptococcus. Next base: position 1,027 of record CAUQIK010000021.1, read on the forward strand.
GTTCCGAAAAAAGGCTAACCAAACTTCAGCAAGGTTTGTCATGCCTAGCATACTATGTCACCGAGGTTACAAGTAATGAGGACCTCTTCGTCATTGACTAGCATACACGTGAAGTTGGGGCGCCGATCACATGGTTAAACTCAAGAGAGTTAGAATTTAGTGATCCATATGATATCGTAACCCGTGTTCGAATAGCCAACAAATGATAGGATAGGGTTTCGATTCAATCTGTGACACATCCCATTTCAAGTTTTTTGATACAGGATTAAAAGGTCTTTCTTTTTATACTTCAGATACTTAGCTCTGGGCATATACTATTTAAAACAGGTCCCAAAATGAATGTAACTAGGATCTCTGCTAATGATAGATATGAAATTTTTTAATATTCAAAAAGACTCCACCTATCTAAAGGAAATCTATCCTAGAGATGGATGGAGTCTTCTTTCACTCACTAATCTAATCGAATAAACATCATGGCATTTAACAAAGATATGAGTGAGACCGTGTTTATATTATTGGAATAGATCAGTCTCTTATTTTCAATCGGAGGAATAATAAAATTAGAAATGATGATATCATAAGGCGATTCTTCTAAAGATTCCTTTGATAATTCTAATTCAGTCCAAACTTCAAGTTCAAAATTGTTGCTGCAATAATAAGAAAGTGTCTCTGCAACGGATTTGGCATGATACTGATCAAAATTGCTCATAACCAGAACCTTCAGCTTTGGCTGATTTTGTAGTAAATTAAGCACCAAATGTTTGGTATGAGTGATGAAGGTATAAGATATATGATTTACCATCATTGAACTAGAACAAACCTCAAGAGTCTCTAAATAATGAGAAAGCTCTTTTTTTACATCTGAAACAAATTTAGGAAAAATATTTTGAAAATTCCTGATTGTATTCCCTTTTTGATCAAATAAAATAAACTCAGTGGACAACTCTTGACGATACAGATGTGCGGTATTATGCAGATGCCAAATCAGATTATCCTTATTCTCAATCTCAATCTGATACTTGACTGAAATCTGATCAATAAAATCACTCAATAGATGGTAAGATTTTTCAACATAACTATCCTTTTTTACGCATTTCATAAAGAAACTTTCATCTATGAAAAACATTTTTTGAAAGTAAGACACAAATAATTGGCAAACAACTTCCTCATCTAAAGAGATATTGTATTCTGATTCAAAACTCTGAGCAGCACCTTCTATTCCTTCCGACTGCATTAAAAAATCCAAACTTTGGTCGTTAAAAGAATCTTTCTCTATTTCCATAAAATGACCAAACTTTATTCGATATAAATTAATAACCAGGAGCAGCTTTAGCATTCTATGCGTTGACAAATTCATTGGAAAGCTTGTTTCCTTATAAACCAATTCTAACAATTGAGATAGGGGCTCTGATGAAAAATTTTCAAATGGCCATTCTAGGAAATAATATTTTTCTGAAAAATATTGTGCAAAAAAGTAACGAATGTCTCTCTCATTTCCAATGATTTGAACAGGAGTCAGACTGATTTCAAATTGAAATTGCCTTTTAATCACTTTATTGATTTGGCTAATAATACGATAGAGCGAAGATGAACTGATATAAAATTCTTTACAAATACTCTCAGCTTGACAACCTTCATTAAAGAAGATAAATTCTAAAATCGAAAAATGAGTTGAACGCTTAAAGAAATGATGGTAAACCATTTCAATATCACTATCATCGGTATTAATAATGCGTATACCATTAGTAGAAGAATGAAAAATCAAGTCAGGAAAAGCAGATTTAACATGGGATAGATCATCTTTGACTGCACGTTCTGTACAATTTAGTAACTCTGCTAGTTCAGAACGATGAAACCATCGTTTATGTTCAAATAATAATTCTAATAATTCTAATTGCCTATGACTTTTTTTAGATAATAAATCTCTCATGAATGTCTTTCTCTCTTTATAAATTATCGGATTTCACCTCTTGCAATTATACCACAAAGAATAGGTATAGCATGCTATAACGACTTTTACTAAGATCCTTTATTTCGTATAATAACACTACGGGAGCAATATATAAACAATTTTCTTATTTTACCGTCTATTGAGGGCGTGAATACAGAATCAAATTCAAGTCGAAAGAGTATATTTTTAATTTTAAAAATTATATAATAGCAACAATCAAAGAATTTGATTTTTTGATATTAAAATTATATAATAATCAAAATAATTGATTTTTTGTATTAAAATTATATAATAGTAATAATCAAAGAAATTGATTTATTTTTTGATATTAAAATAAAAAAGGAGGGTAAGCAATGTTGTGGTCTATCATTGCTGGAGGTCTTATTGGACTTGTAGCAGGTAGAATCACTAAAAAAGGTAGTTCTATGGGAATCGTCGCAAATGTATTCGCTGGTTTAGTCGGGTCATCTGTAGGATAATCCCTCTTAGGTAGTTGGGGCCCATCCATCGCTGGAATGGCTTTGATCCCATCTATTGCAGGAGTAGCAATTGTTGTTACTGTAGTATCATTCTTTACAGGTAAAAAATAATTACTTGTAGAATAAACTATTTTTAAATAGATTAGACGGGTAAAAATAGTTTAAATGTTAAATCGAAAGGATTGTATATGTCAAAAGCAAAGAAAATATGTTTCATTATTTTCTGTATTTTAATCTTGACAATTTTCCTTCCTGTTTTGATAGATTATCATCAAGTTAGTGATCTAGGCATTCAGCTATTTAGCTGGAGACAGAATCATTTCGTTGAATTCTATCTCTCTAGATATATATTCTGGGGGATAGTGGCTCTATCAACTTTAGTTTTGTTATCGATATTAGTTGTGTTGTTTTATCCTAAACGTTATTTGGAAATTCAACTTGAAACTAAAAACGATACATTAAAATTAAAGAATTCTGCAATCGAAGGTTTTGTTAGAAGTTTGGTGAGTGATCATGGATTGATCAAGAACCCAACTGTTCATGTAAATTTACGAAAAAATAAATGTTTCGTTCATGTAGAAGGTAAAATTCTTCCTTCGGACAACATCGCTGACAGATGCCAACTAATTCAAAATGAAATAACTAATGGATTGAAGCAGTTTTTTGGTATTGAGCGTCAGGTTAAACTAGAAGTTCTAGTAAAAGACTACCAGCCTAAACCAAAACCTCAAAACAAAAAGACTGTTAGTCGTGTGAAGTAAGGAAGTAAAAAATGGAATGGCTTAAACAATATCGATATCCAATTATCACTGGTCTCATAGGCGTATTTCTCGCTTGTTTGATTATCTCCTTTGGCTTCTTCAAAACAATATTTGTATTGATTTTAGGAGCACTGGGAGTTGCAGCTGGATTATATATCGAAAAAAACTATATAGATAAATAAAAATTACTAATTTAATTAAAGGAGTTTCATATGTCAAACGAAAAAAACATTAACACTAACGTAGAAAAGAAAGATGCTACTGCTGTAGCTCACGAAATCAAAGGGGAACTTACTTACGAAGATAAAGTTATCCAAAAAATCATTGGTCTGTCACTAGAAAACGTTTCAGGTCTTTTGGGAATCGACGGTGGTTTCTTCTCAAATCTTAAAGAAAAAATCGTTAACAGCGATGACGTAACAAGTGGTGTTAACGTAGAAGTTGGTAAAACACAAGTTGCAGTTGACTTAAACATTATTGCTGAGTACCAAAAAAATGTTCCAGCTTTATATTCAGAAATCAGAGAAATCGTATCTTCAGAAGTTGCTAAAATGACTGACTTGGAAGTTGTTGAAATCAACGTAAACGTTGTCGACATCAAAACTAAAGAACAACATGAAGCAGACTCAGTAAGCCTTCAAGATCGCGTATCTGACGTTGCTGAATCAACAGGAGAATTCGCTTCAGAACAATTCGAAAAAGCTAAATCTGGTCTTGGATCTGGTTTCTCAACTGTTCAAGAAAAAGTTAGCGAAGGCGTAGAAGCTGTTAAAGGTGCAGCAAATGGTGTAGTATCTCACGAAAGAACTCGTGTAAACTAAGATAAAATAAATATAACAGGAGAAATTATCATGTCAGTAGAAGAAAAATTAAATCAAGCTAAAGGTTCTATTAAAGAAGGTGTTGGGAAAGCCATCGGTGATGAAAAAATGGAAAAAGAAGGAACAGCTGAAAAAGTTGTTTCTAAAGTAAAAGAAGTTGCTGAAGATGCCAAAGACGCTGTAGAAGGTGCTATCGAAGGTGTTAAAAACATGCTTCATAAAGAAGAGAAATAAGGTTTAGACTTTATATATGCTTTTAAGACCAAAAAAGAGAACGTTATTGAACTGCATCCCAAAAGTTAGATAGAAAAATCTAACTTTTGGGGGTTGGGGTCAGTACAATAGCGGGTGATTTTTTGCCTCGCATCTAACAGAGCGAGACAGACTGAAAGTCATATAACAATCAGGAAAAGCCTTGGAATCAAGGCTTTTTTTGATGTTTATCTACCCTTTTTCATGATGTATTTTCGTACAGGTTCTTCAATAGTTTCTATAGTAAAATGAACCAAAAATAGTACACGTTGCGGTATAATGTTCTTATGGCATATTCATTAGATTTTAGTAAAAAGTTCTCTCCTATTTGTGAGCGAACAGGTATAGTCAATTGATTGTCAGTTTGAAGACCAAAAGTCGTAAGGCAAAGGATATGGCAGAATCCATCCAAGGGTGGCTAGCACAATTTCTAGTGAACCTCTTTAAATCTATTACGTTTGACTGTGAAAAAGAGTTTTCAAAATGGAAAGATATTTCCAATCAGCACGACAGTGAGAGCTTTTTTGCGAGTCTAGGATGCCCAAGACAGCGGTGTCTCAACGAACATTCAAATAGACTTTTAAGGTGTCATGACTTGCCAAAGCAGACAGATTTCAACGAAGTCAGTCAAGAATTTTAGGCTGGGCAAGAACTCAATTTCAGGAGAAAATGAAATAAATATTCCCACAATAAAACGCATAGTATCAAAGTTTTTCTGTACTGACCCCAAAAAGTTAGACAATTAATTTATCCAAAGGATTTAGTTCTGTATTGTACAGGGCTAAGTCCTTTTAGTTTTACCTTAATTCGTTTGTTGTTGTAGTAATCGATATAGTCTATAATGGCTTGTTCCAATTGCTTAAGCGACTGAAATGACTTCTCATAACCATAAAACATCTCCGATTTCAGAATGCCAAAGAAGGACTCCATCATACCATTGTCTGGGCTGTTACCTTTACGTGACATGGATGCTTGAATTCCCTTACTCTCTAAGAACCGATGATAAGAATCGTGTTGGTATTGCCATCCTTGGTCACTATGAAGAACAGTATTCTCATAGTAATTCTCTGTGAAGGCCTGTTTTAACATGCTCTTCACTTGTTCTAAGTTCGGTGAAGTAGAAAGATGATAAGCGATGATTTCGCTATTAAAGCCATCTAAAACGGGCGATAAATAGAGTTTCTAAGTGCTATTTGGAATGGTAAACTCTGTCACATCCGTATAACACTTTTCCATTGGTTTAGAGCCTTCAAATTGACGTTGAATGAGATTCTGAACTGCACCTTATATTATGCATTTTTTAATTTTAAAGACTTTTTCCCATCCTCAAGAAATCACATCCCACCTAAATCCTTTGGATACCAAATACCTCATCAGGTATTTTCTGAGTTGGTAAGACTGTCTAGCTTAATTTGACAAATGGAGGGCGTTAAATCCAGTTTTTACAGGAAGTCTATTTAAATATTTTCACACTGACCTTACAAAATATGAAATAAATTATATAAAGTCATTCCCATGACAAAGAATAACATCCCTTTAAAACAGTATCTTACCCAATTTTCAGGTAAGACTTTTGATACAACCGTCCCCAATACCCCTCCGCATATAGAAGCAAGAAAAATAACTGGAACAGGTGCTAAATGATACTGATTTAAACCTGTAACCACAACAATTGTAGCCAAATGAGACAACTGTGAAAAGAAAATAATTGCAAGAGAATACATAGTTGCTTCTTTTATCGAAATAGAAAAAAACACCATCAATAAAGATACATTGAGCGGACCACCACCAATCCCTAAAAAACTAGAAATCAAGCCCAATAGAAAACCACAAATCATATAGAATTCTATCTTATCAAATTGATAAGTTTTTTTAAAATCTGTTAAAACAAATGATACAAGTAGCATCACAAATAGTAAAATCATTTGAACAATGGATACTAGCCGTACTGATAATTGAGATAACAAAACTTGAAAAATAAGATGACCTAGAAATCCTCCTAAAACAGAAGAAAAGGATACCGTAAAAATCAATCTCCATTTTATCTCTTTACTTTGTGAAAATCTTTTGATTGTTGAAATAATCGCCATTATAAAAACAGAGAAACTAGAATAAAAAGCAATATCACTGACCGAATGGTATCCAAAACTATCCATAAGTGGCTTAATTATAATTCCACCACCCATGCCTGATATAGAACCCAATCCACTAGCTATTATAATGATTAGAAAATAAATAATCTCAACCACTTTTTAAGTCCATCCTATTCTTTCAAACATCTAAAACCTAGATGGCTACTAGTGGAAGTAGAAATACATCCATTTCTAGCAGCTACTCGGTATCGATTACAATAAGAACAATGACATAAAAAGGAACCTCCTCTGATAGCATACTCCTCCTCTTGTATCCCATATTTTGGCAACTCATAGTCATCTTCATTAAAACTAGCTAATAAGGTATATCTCCGATTGCGACACCATTCCCAAACATTCCCAATCATTTGATATAGACCAAAATCATTAGGTAAAAATTCATAGACAGGAGCCGTTCCTATAAATCCATCTAAGGCAGTATTTTCATAAGGAAATCTTCCTTGCCAAGTATTGGCATGATAATATTCACCTTCTAAAAGAGTATCTCCCCAAGGATATTCAGATTGTCTTCCTCCTCTAGCAGCATATTCCCACTGTGCTTCAGTCGGTAAAGACATTCCGCTCCAATTACAGAAAGCCAATGCATCTTCTAAAGCAACATGAACTACTGGATGGTCTTCTAAACCCACTAGATTACTGTTCTCACCGTAGGGATGTTTCCAGCAAGCGTTCGGAACTTGTAACCACCACGGAGCCCCAGCAGGATGAGGATATCCCTCCCTTTCTGCCTCTGGAACGAACAATATAAAAACAAAAGACCACTCTTGTCGCTCAGCTAGTGTTTTATAGCCTGTTTCTTTCACAAATTGAGCAAATTCTTGATTCGTAACTGGAGTATCCGCAATGGAGAAATCCTTTACACTAACAGCGACTTGAGGACCTTCAAAATCATCTAAAAAGCCCTCTTCAGAATTTGTTCCCATCATAAATGTCCCACCCTTGATTTTTTTCATTTTCATGATTGACTATCCCCCGTTTTCGTTAGAGTTGGCGTTATTTTAGAAAGTTCAACAGGAACTAACTCTTCATCCACAACAAAACCTTCTTCTCTATATCTAAGAAAGTCTACTAATTTTTTCTTCATCTGACGAACAATAGGTTGGTATTTTTCACTTGGATACAAATCATTCATTTCATGCGGATCTTTTTTCATATCAAATAACTGATAATGATTTAAAACAGGAAACCAGATAAATTTCCACTGGTCTGTCAAGATATATTGACTAGAATCTTTTCCTAAAGCATGTTCACCATGAAATTCTGTTCGCCACCCCTCGTACTGTCCAAATAATAAATTCTTAACACTCCGTCCATCTAGTTCATCTGTAGTAGTTCCTCCTGCTAAATCCACGAGTGAAGGAAAAATATCTTGAATTTTCACTAATTGCTTGATTGTTCCCCTATTACCAGCTATCAATCCAGCCGGATCGTAAATAAACGAAGGAATGTGGATACTTCCCTGATAAGGATATCCCTTTCTAAACAAATAATGTTCACCAAGCTGATCTCCATGATCCGAAACAAACCAGATAATCGTATCTTTATCATGACGAAATTCTTTTAGGGCAGTCAAAAAGCGACTAATTTGATGGTCTATATGAGTAATCAATCCCAAATAAGCAGCAACCATTCTTCTTTGATCATCTTCCTTTAATTTCCCTCTTAAAGCATAAATAGACGGAATTTGCTTTTCTAATACTTCCCAATTCCCGATATGCAAATCGAGAAATTGAGGCAAGCGTTCCATATACATATCAAAATAGTATTTTGGGGGATTTAATGGAGCATGTGGTTTTTCAAAAGACATTTTGAGAAAAAAAGGAACCGTTGGATCTCTTCTTTGTAAAAATGAAATGGACTCACTCACAACCCAGTTTGTTGGATGTAACTTCTCATCTTTATCCCAAGGTCTAGCTTCCCAAGAATTACAATCCATTCCGTCATCAATCAAATCAACATCATAACCAACTTTACCCTTTAAAAAGGCTAGATAGTCACTAGCATAATCAAATTGACTTCCATAAGCCTTATCATACTTTCTATCAACATGTAGATACCCATCGTGAAGCAAGACATGATCAAACCCAAGTCTCTGTCTGGAAGGAAAAACATGCATCTTACCAATACATTCTGTCTGATACCCCATATCTTTAAAGACTTTTGGTAGGGTATTAGTAAAATTCCAAGGCACTTCATCTTGATAACCAACACGTCCACTTTTATCTTGATCTAAACCAGTCAATAAAGCTGCCCTAGCAGGAACGCAAGAGGGAACTGGAGAATAGGCATTTTCAAAATTATAACCTACACTAGCCATCATATCTAATGTTGGAGTGCTAACTAGCTTATCCTTACTATTCAAGGATAAGGCGTCTGCTCTCATTTGATCTACAACAATCAAAATAATATTTGGCTGTTTTGTCTGAACCATAAAATCTCCTTTCTAATATGGCAAAAGAGGCACAAGAAGATATCTACCTTTACTGCACCCCTTTCTATATCAATCTCTCTATATAAAGCAATAACATTCTTGTTATGTTCTATAGAAAAATGAACTAAAATATGACTAAATCGATTAGAAAATTCAAATCATTTTCTAGCACTGTTTTAGAAGTTACAGTGTACTATTCTAACTTCAACAGACTATAAACCTTTGTCTAATAACAATTTTAGTGGAGATAAGAAATCCTACACCTAACTCATCTTATACGTAATCTATTTCTATTTTATCACAATAAACGCAAGTAAGACCATTAACTCAATTCAGTTTTATCTGCCATTTTCACAAATGGGAAATAAGTCAAGACACTAATAATCAAACAAACAACTGATAAGATGATGGCACGCCAATCAAATGCTGTAGAGAAGAAACCATATAAAATTGGTGGCATTACCCAAGTAACATTTTGTGTAACAGGTGAAACAAGACCCCAGCTTGTTGCCCAGTAAGCTACCGTTGCCATGAAAACTGGGCTAAGTACAAATGGTATAAATAGCAAAGGATTCAAGACAACTGGTAAACCATAATTGACCGGCTCACCAATATTAAACAGAACTGGTGCTAGACCAAGTTTAGCAACTTTTCGATAATGACTGTTTCTTGAAAAAATTAAAATAGCAAGTACTAATCCTAATCCTCCAAACCAGACAAACGCCCCAAAAGACCCACTTGTCCATATATAAGGAATCGGTTCACCTTTTTGGAAAGCATCCAAGTTCGCTAACATAGCAACTCCAAATAGTCCTTCCATGATGGGAGCCAATACATTTCCTCCATGGAGACCAAAAAACCAGAATAACTTATTCAAAAAGATCATCAGAATAACTGCAAAGAAACTTTGAGACAAACCTAGTAATGGCGTTTGTAACACCTTGTAAACCCAATCAATCAATAAGTCATTGCTAAGTAAATGGAAAACATAAGTCAAGATGGCTACTATATACATCGCCATAAATCCTGGAATGATCGAAGTGAACGGCTTAGCAATCGCAGGGGGAACTGAATCTGGTAACTTGATTACCCAGTTCTTTTTCATTACTTTACAGAAAATAATAGAGGCTAAAAATCCAATCATCATGGCTGTAAAGTAGCCTCTGGCATTAATATGGTTTCCTGGAATCACATTCCCAATAGTTACCATCAGATTTTTACCATCAAATGCTAGATTATCAATTCCTTGTAAGATTTGATCTAATTTCACATCTCCTACATTTGCCAAAGGAAAACTCTTTGTAACTGTACTTCCAATCGAAATGACAAACGAGGCAAGTGATACCAAACCAGCAGAAACTGTATCAACCTTGTAAATCTTAGCGATATTCACTCCCAAGCAATAGATGAACAACAAGGAAACAATTGGTATACTTCCCTTGAATACCAAATTATTGATGTCAACAAGCCACTGAAAGGTTTTCGTAATACTTTCTAGGTGAAATTGTTGTGGTAAATCCACTAGAAAAGCATTTAATAACAAAGCAATGGAACCTGTCATAATAACAGGCATAGTCCCCACAAATGAATCACGTAAAGCAACTAAAAACTTCTGATTCCCAACTTTCATTGCAATTGGAGAAAGTTTTTCTTGCATTTTATCCAACATTGTATTCATACCAAACTCCTAATTTTTTTCAAATCGTTTGTACACTTCTACCACTTCTTTTGCTAAGTCAACAAAGGTCAGACTCGTCATTAAATGATCTTGCGCGTGTACCATCAAGAGGCTAATTGAAGTTTCTTCCCCCTGTGCCTCTCTTGTCAACATTTCTGTTTGAGCCTTATGCGCCTGTAATAAGGCAGCATTCGCATCAGCTAATCTTTGATTGGCTTTAGAGAAATCACCTTTTTTTGCTGCCTGAATAGCCTCCATAGCATTACTTTTGGCTTCCCCACCATACATAATTAGCCCCATTACAGATTCTAAATTACTTTCATTCATAGCATTCTCCTCAATCTTAGTCTAATAAACTTTCAGCTAAATCTAAGACTTTAGAACCATTCATCATTCCGTAATCTGTCATCGGAATAACCGCCACAGGAATCTGTCTATCTTTTAGTTTTTCTTGAAAATCCACTAGTAAATAGCGAACTTGAGGGCCTAAAAGCAACACATTTACTTCTTTTGTTGCTACAATTTCTTCTGCTTCAGGAGCTGGAACTGCAAAAATTTCTGCATCCAACCCCTTATCTTCTGCTGCCTTTTGCATCTTTGTCACTAGCAGACTTGTACTCATACCTGCTGCACATGCTAACATAATTGTTACTTTAGCCATAGCTTACTCCTTTATCACCTATTTACTGACCTAGCCAAGCGAGAAACTGTATGTCTCACTCCTCTAATTGCCTTGCTCAAGGCATAAATATTATCGACTGTTGCCAGTCCCCCATATCCTGCGTCACCTATATGTTGAATATCAACTCCACAAATTTTATTTCTCAGCGCTATTTCCCTAATTGTCTCCGTATCAGATGTTTCTTGGCTAGTCCCAATGGCACTCAATACAAGACCACCCTTACTATGAACGAGATCAACGACTTCACGCAACTCTTGGTCATGAAAGGCTGGAACGGTTCCAACTGCTGGAACAAGTATCACATCCGCACCTGCTTCCAACAATTGCTCTGCGACAGAAAGCTCTGCCACAGGCTCATTCACTCCTGCCCCGTGCATCTTACCTGCAATAATCAAACCAGAAAAGTTTTCCTTAGCAGTTTGAACAGCCTTAATGATTTCTCGATTGCTAACTCCTGTTCCAGGATTTCCAGTCAGACAAACAAAATCAAACCCAAGTTCTTCAATCCTCTTAAAGGTATCTCTGTTTGCAACACGACCTGCAACAATTTCTTGTGTTTCTTCTAGCATTTTTGCAGATGGGTCAATCGGTTCCAAATTTACACCAATTGGGCAAGCAACGAGCTGGTGTAAGCGATGAATAACATCATCACCTGAACTATCCAAAGCATAAATTTTAGGCTCAAAAACATCAACACAATTCAATAAAATCATATCAGCTCCAAAAGCTCTAGCAATTTCAGAATTAGTGATATCTCCAACAAATGTCTCACGAGTGGCTACATTTTCAGATAGAACAACTCTACCTTCACTTGCTAAAATACTTTTTTTTAATTCTTCAGCATTCATCTCTAATATCTCAGATGGATTTGCACTAATTAAACGTTTCATTCTCAATCCTCCAACTGATTGAAGTGTTTTCGTAACAACTAGGCTCTATATCATTGTTAGCAAGAACCCCTATCATCACATATTTCTCTATTTTCTATCTTGTGAATTACTTTCCATTATTTTCCGTTACACTTCCTCTTAAATATATTTTATTATCAAAAGTTATCAATTAGCTTTATTTTTTGACGTCAAGTTGTTATTTGATTATCTTTTGTTATTTATATTTTACAACTATAAGAAAGCCTTGTCAAGGATTTGTGTAAATATTTGATTATTTTTTATTATCAATATATAATAAAAAGAGACCAGTAAGAAATGAAAAGCTTAAAAAGATTAGCATTTACATTTATCCATAGCAAAAAATCATTGGATTTTAAGAATCTGGCAACTAGGAAGAAAACTAATATGACCTTATCTAAGAAACAATTACAACTAAGAGCTAAAATACTGGAAACAGTTTACACATTAGGTCCCATTTCACGAATTGAAATTGCTACCAAAACAGGAATAACGCCTGCAACAACCAGCAGTATCACAAATGAACTGATTAAAGAAAACATTCTCTTAGAACTTGGTGAAGACGAACACGATACAAGTGTAGGGAGAAAAAAAATCCTGCTAGACATTCAAGCTAAACGATTTTACTACATTGGTTGTGAACTATCTGAAAAACATTTCACTTTTGCTTTAGGAGATAATCTAGGAAATATCTTAAAAGAAGAGAAAGAAATTGTTACTAAACAGTTAATCCAAGAAAAGGGAAATCAACTCATTAGCCAGACACTAAAGCAATTCTTAAATAACTGCTCTGATTATGAAATAGAAGCAATTGGAATCGCGCTACCTGGTCGCTATTTAGATGATTATAAAATAACAACAAACAATCCTTTATGGCAACATATCGACTTAGAAATGATTCAATCCCACTTTGATAAGCCTTTGTTTTTCTCTAACAATGTTAACTGTATGGCTATAGGTAAACGCCTATTTAGTCGCCAACAGAATGACACTAATTTTGCTTATTTTCATTTTGCTAGAGGTATGCACTGCTCTTATATCTATGACGGAAACATTTATGGGAAAGGAAATCTAATGATTGGAGAAATAGGGCATACAGTGGTTTCATCTGAGGGAGAAGAATGTAGTTGTGGGCGCAAGGGATGCTTACAAACTTTTGCTGGAGAATCCTGGTTAATCAAAAAATCAAAAATTCTATATCATCAATCTCCCTATTCTCTACTTCCTAGTTTAGTCAAAAATACCGATGATATTGATATCCAAGTTATTTTAACCGCTTATCAATTAGGTGACACTGGAATAATCACACTTATCCATCAAGCCTTACTCTATCTTAGTCAAACCATTTTAAATATCAGTATGATGATTGACTCTCAAAAAATCTACCTACATAGTCCTTTACTAACAAATCAACACATCATCCAAAAACTATATAGTGAAATGAACTACAAACCCAAATTGCTCTATAATCGCCTACCTGAAGTCATTATTGAACCTTATAATGATTTTACAGCTGCAAACTCAGCTATTGCACTTTGTTTGTATCATACAATTCTACATTCCTAATTTTCTATTACATTTAAAAAATATGCTAAAAAGAGGGAGTATATCATAAAAAGCGAACAAACCTGTTTTCTGAAAATCAGAATTCTGTTTTGTTCGCTTTTTTTATATTTGTAATTAAACTCCTATCTCCCCTTTTTCATGATGTGTTTTCGTATAGGTACTTCAACTATTTGAACGATTTCAAATCCTTCTTTTTGATAGAGATGCTGGGCTGCTTGATTTGCCTCGAAGACATTTAGAGAGATGCTATCTATATCTACATTTTCAAAGACCAAACTAACAAATTTCCTTAAAGCCTGACTACCTAAGCCCTGCCCCTGTTTCTGAGGATTGATAAAAAATCTTCCAATATGAAGATTGCTGTCTTCTAGCCTGATTTTTTGTATTAGCCCCACAAACTCTTGTCCTTCAAAGATTGAAAAGATTCCTTCCAAATCTTGCAAGACTTGAATTGTCAAGGGAAAAGGAATCATTGTTCCCATCCATTGTTCTTGAAAGGATTTGCCAAGGGAGTTGGACCATTGGCATACGAGTTGAGCATTTTCTGGGCTCACATTTTCTTCAAAACGAATTGTCATCTTGACCTCACCATCTTATCTATGTTTCTCCATTATACTACTTCTCCCATTTTTTACGAATAGATAAGTATGATTGATTTTTATTTTTTTCTTGTCGGGAGCATTCTCGCTTCCTTTCTTGGTTTGGTCATTGACCGTTTTCCTGAGCAATCCATTATCCAACCTGCTAGTCACTGCGATTCCTGTCAGACTCGCTTGCGTCCCTTAGATTTGATTCCGATTCTCTCGCAGGTCTTTCATCGCTTTCACTGTCGCTACTGCAAAGCTCCTTATCCAGTCTGGTATGCCCTCTTTGAACTAGGCTTAGGACTCCTCTTTCTATCTTGGTCTTGGGGTTTTCTTTCCTTGGGGCAAGTCATCCTAATCACTGCTGGTTTGACCTTGGGCATCTACGACTTTCGCCATCAGGAATATCCCTTACTGGTCTGGATGACTTTCCATCTACTCCTAATAGCCTGCTCTGGCTGGAATCTGGTCATGGTCTTCTTCCTTGTCCTTGGAATTTTGGCTCATTTTATCGATATCCGCATGGGAGCAGGGGATTTTCTCTTTCTAGCTTCTTGCGCTCTCGTCTTTAGTGCGACCGAATTGCTGATCTTGATTCAGTTTGCTTCTGCTACGGGAATTCTAGCCTTTCTCCTGCAAAAGAAAAAGGAAAGACTTCCTTTCGTGCCTTTCCTCTTACTTGCTGCTTGTGTGATTATTTTTGGTAAGCTACTGCTTGTTTGATAAAGTCCTCAATCGGCTCTCCTTGGTGGAGAGCTTTTACAATTTTCGAACCAACGATAACACCATCTGACACCGCATTGAAGCGTTCTACATCGGCTTGACTAGACACCCCAAAACCTGTCAAGACTGGGATGTCAGCCACTTGATGCAATTGTGCCAAGTGCTTGTCCAAGTCTGCACGGTAATTGCCTGATTTCCCTGTCACCCCATTGATGGCAACCGCATAGACGAATCCTTCTGATCCTTCAATCAACTCTTTCTGACGCTCAATACCTGTGGTCAAGCTTACTAAAGGAATCAAAGCAATGTCTGTATCTGCCAAAAATGGTTCTACAAAGTTGGCATGCTCATGAGGCAGGTCTGGAATAATCAAGCCCTTAACCGCTGTATCTGCCAAATCTTTGACAAAGTTCTCCACACCGTACTGAAAGAGGGGGTTGAAGTAGGTCATAATGACCAGTGGAATCTCTGTTTCAATTGTTTTCAATGTTTCAACCAAAGCCTGGGTAGAGGTCCCGTGGGCTAAACTGCGCAAGCCAGCTTCTTCTATAACAGGTCCATCTGCGACAGGATCTGAAAAGGGAATGCCCACTTCAATTGCTGAAACACCCAAATCTTCTAAAAAGCGGATTGTTTCAGCGAGACCATCCAAACCTTTCTCGTGGTCTCCAGCCATGATATAGGGAACAAAAATTCCTTTTCCAGTTGCTTTAATAGCGTTCAATTTTTCTGTTAGTGTCTTAGGCATGAGCTTCTCCCTTCTTTGCTGCATCTGCTTCCAAGCGGTCTTTGACTTGAACCACATCCTTGTCCCCACGACCTGATAGGCAGACAATCATAGACTTGTCTGGACCAAGTTCTTTGGCCAATTTCACTGCAAAGGCAATGGCATGGCTAGATTCCAAGGCTGGGATAATCCCTTCCACACGAGACAAGAGTTGGAATCCTTCCAAGGCTTCCTCGTCAGTCACAGGAACATAGCTGGCACGTTTGATATCGTGGTAGTGAGAATGTTCTGGACCGATACCAGGATAGTCCAAACCTGCTGAGATAGAGAAGGCTTCAAGAATTTGACCATGGGCATCTTGGAGCACATCCATGAGAGAACCGTGTAGAACACCAGGACGACCCTTGGTCAAAGTAGCTGCGTGGTGCTCCGTATCCACACCAAGTCCAGCCGCTTCAGCCCCATACATAGCTACAGACTCATCTTCTACAAAGGGATGGAAGAGACCGATAGCATTAGAACCACCACCAACACAGGCTACTAGGGCATCTGGTAAATCTTGACCTGTCAAGTCACGGTACTGTTGTTTAGCCTCTCGACCGATGACACTTTGGAAGTCACGAACGATTTCTGGGAAAGGATGAGGCCCCAAGGCAGAACCAAGGATATAGTGGGTATCATCGATATTAGCTACCCATGAACGAAGGGCTGCATTGACCGCATCCTTGAGCACGCGCGAACCGTCTGTCACTGCCTCAACCTTGGCTCCCAAAAGCTCCATACGGAAGACATTGAGGGCTTGGCGTTTGACATCTTCCTCACCCATGTAGATAGTACATTCCATGTTAAAGAGGGCTGCAGCAGTTGCAGTTGCCACACCGTGCTGACCAGCACCTGTTTCAGCGATAATTTTCTTTTTACCCATGCGTTTAGCCAGAAGAACTTGTCCCAAGGCATTGTTAATCTTGTGGGCCCCTGTATGGTTAAGGTCTTCACGTTTGAGATAAATCTTGGCTCCGCCAATATGCTGGGTCAAGTTTTTTGCGTAGTAAAGAGGAGTTTCACGCCCCACATACTGGCGCAAAAGTTGGTTTAATTCCTCTTGGAAACTTGGGTCTGCCTGACTTTCACGGTAGGCCTTCTCCAACTCCAAAACTGCTGTCATCAATGTTTCTGGGACGAAACGTCCACCGAATTTTCCGTAAAATCCATCTTTATTTGGTTCTTGATATGCCATTCTTTACCCTCTCTATAAATCTTCTAATCTTTTCCTGATCTTTTTGTCCATCTGTCTCCACTCCGCTTGATACATCAACTGCATAGGGAGTAAAGTGTTGAATTGCTTGTACTACATTGTCTTCATTAAGTCCACCTGCGATAAAGAAGGGCTGAGCTAGCTCTGCCGTATCCAGTTGACCCCAATCAAATGTCTGGCCACTCCCTGCCACAGGGGCATCAAAGAGTAGATAATCCGCCTGAGAATTGGGCACATGCCCCTCTCCATCCACCTGCACCGCCTGAATACTGGCACAAGGCAAATCCTCAAACAAATCATCTGCCACCTGACTATGAACTTGAACCAAGTCCAAGCCAACTTTGTCAATCGCTTCTAGCAGTTCTGCCCGACTTGGTGAAACAAATACGCCAACCTTTTTTACATTGGAAGGAATAGGCTTTGCCAACTCGGCAGCCTGTTCCAAGCTCACCTGTCTTTTACTGGGTGCGAAGACAAAACCGATATAGTCTGCCCCTGCTGAAACGGCTGTTTCTACCGCTTCTTTGGTAAATAGTCCACAAATCTTAACCTTTGTCAATCTGCAACTCCTTGATTCTCTGGGCTACATCTTCTGCCTGCATGAGAGCTGTTCCCACCAAAATTCCGTTAAAAGATGGTGCTACTCGTTCCGCATCCTGTCCTGTGAAAATAGCAGATTCAGAAATGTAATAGCGACCTTCCTTAAAGTGCTGGGCCAAATCTACACTGGTCTGCAAGTCAACTTCAAAGGTGGTCAAGTTGCGGTTATTGACCCCAATAATCTCAGCACCAAGTCTGTGGGCCACTTCTAGTTCAGCTAGATTGTGAGTCTCCACCAAGACTTCCAGACCAAGATCTGTAGCGTAGTCATAGAGTTCCTTGAGGCGTTCTTCTGACAAGGCAGCCACGATGAGCAAGATAACTGTCGCACCGGCATTGCGAGCGCGGATGATTTGCTTTTCATCGATGATAAAGTCCTTGTTCAGCGTCGGAATCTCTACCTGACTTGAAATCTCTCGCAGATAATCCAAATGCCCTTTAAAGAAAACTTCATCTGTCAAAACCGAAATCATCACTGCGCCATTCGCTTCATAAGTCTGGACCTGTTGCACAATATCCACATCGAGATTGATATCTCCCAGACTAGGGCTAGCTTTCTTGACTTC
Source organism: uncultured Streptococcus sp. (assembly GCA_963518035.1). Lineage (GTDB taxonomy): Bacteria > Bacillota > Bacilli > Lactobacillales > Streptococcaceae > Streptococcus. Next base: position 19,164 of record CAUQIK010000021.1, read on the forward strand.
AGCGATTACCTGTAAACGGTCTTGGTGATTCTTCAAAAATTCAGCCAAGCGATAGGTCTGGCGTAGGGGCTGGATCTCCTCCAGCTCCATCTGCTCTACCTCACGCGCCTTCTGCTCCAAAATTCGTGCTAAAAATTCCTGACTCATTTTTGGTACTCCTGTAACAGTCTGAGTTTTTCAAGGGCCTTGCCACTAGCAATCACTTGACGAGCTAAGGCAACTCCATCCTTGATATTATCTACCTTACCATTAGCATAGAAACCAAGGCCAGCATTTAAAACTGTAGTTTCCAAGAATGGACTTGCTTCGTTTTTCAGAACGCTGAGCAAAATTTCTGCATTTTCCTGAGCATTGCCACCACGGATATCTTCGATAGCGTAGCGTTCCATCCCCAGATCTTCTGGAGTGAAGCTTGACAAGGTGATTTCGCCATTTTCAAGAAGTGCAATCTTGGTTGTTCCGTTCAAGCCAGCTTCATCCAGTCCTTCTGGTCCAGCAACCACGATGGCACGTTTGCGACCCATATTTTTCAAAACCTGAGCTGTACTTTCTAGAAGTTCTGGACGACTAATTCCAAGAAGCTGTGTTTCCAAAGCCATTGGGTGAATCAGTGGACCAGTCAAGTTCATAATCGTTGGAATTCCTAGTTCCAAACGAGCTGGCATGATGTATTTCATAGCTGGGTGCATATTTTTAGCAAAGAGAAAGACGATTCCAGTTTTATCAAAGACCTTACCTAGTTCAGCTGGTTTGAGGTCAAGGTTGATACCCAAGGCTTCGAGGACATCTGCAGAACCAGATTTAGAAGAAATCGAGCGGTTACCGTGTTTTGCCATGTGAACACCACCACCAGCCAAGACAAAGGCTGCAGTTGTGGAAATATTAAAACTGAAAGACTTGTCCCCACCTGTACCACAGTTGTCCATGGCATCATGAATCTCAGTTGGAATGTGTTGGGCATGCCCTCTCATGACTTGAGCAATGGCTGTGCGTTCTTCAGGTGTTTCCCCTTTCATCTTAAGAGCCAAAAGGAGAGAAGCAATCTGCGCTTCCGTTACACGCCCAGTTACGATACGCTCAATGACATCCGTCATTTCCACACCTGATAAATTTTCAAATTTTGCTAGTTTTTCAATAATCTCTTTCATCCTAGTTTCCTCACTTTACAACCTTCTCGATAAAATTCCGAATAGAAGACAAGCCATCTGGCGTTCCAATGCTCTCTGGATGGTACTGGAAGCCATAAATTGGAAGTGTTTTGTGTTGAATTCCCATGATGGCTTGGTCATCAGTCGAACGAGCTGTCACTTCAAAGTTTTCTGGCATTTCTTCAATTAAAATACTGTGGTAACGCATGACTGCACGGCCATCCTCGATACCTTGATACAAAACAGATGGCGCTTCAAAGCTGATATTGCTCTGTTTCCCATGCATGACTTTTGGAGCCAAACCTAACTTACCACCAAAGACTTCTGCAATGGCTTGGTGGCCCAAACAAATCCCTAGAATCGGCTTCTTGCCAGCAAAGTCACGAATCATGTCTTCCATCTTTCCAGCATCAACTGGCCAACCAGGACCAGGAGAAAAGACCAGACCATCTGCTTTTTCAGCTTCTTCATACAGCTTGGGATCATCATTTCTCAAAACCTGAACTTCTGCAAAATTCCCAATGTATTGCGCCAAGTTATAGGTAAAAGAATCATAGTTGTCAATCAATAAAATCATGGTCTTAGTTCTCCAATTCTAGTCATAGATTTTGCTTTGTTAATGGTTTCTTGGTATTCGTTTTGGGCAATGGAGTCGTAGACAATCCCTGCCCCAGCCTGCACATAGGCTGTTTGATTTTTGAGAATCATAGTTCGGATGGCAATGGCGAAATCCATATCACCCGTCGCAGACAAGTAGCCGATTGCTCCTGCGTATACGCCCCGTTTTTCCGTTTCCAGTTCATAGATGCGTCTCATAGCTCGAATTTTTGGTGCTCCAGAAACAGTTCCAGCAGGAAGTGTTGCTTTCAAAGCATCCATAGGAGTGAGTTCTGGAAGCAAACGCCCCTTGACCACACTGGTCAAATGCATGACATAACGGAAAAGCTCCACTTCCATATACTTAGTGACTTGGACACTTGCCGTTTCAGAGATGCGGCCAATATCATTTCGTCCCAAGTCTACTAACATCCGATGCTCTGCTGTTTCCTTCTCATCCGAAAGCAGGTCAGTTGCCAAAGCCTTGTCCTCTTCATCCGTAGCGCCTCTTGGTCGTGTCCCTGCAATCGGATTGGTTGTCACAATGCCATTTTTGACAGAAACCAAACTTTCTGGACTGGCACCGATGATTTGATAATCCCCAAAATCATAGAAATAAAGGTAATTAGAAGGATTAGTCACGCGGAGATTTCTGTAGAAGTCAAATGGATTTCCAGTAACTTCTGCTGAGAAGCGCTGACTGAGCACGCATTGGAACATGTCGCCATTACGAATCAAGTTACGAGCTGTTTCCACCATTTCCTCAAACTTCTGAGGAGCGATATGCGGTTTGAAGTCAAGTGGTGATAAATCCAAGTCTTCAAATTCATTTGGAGCAGGAATGCGTAATTCCTCAAGCACTTGGTTCAAGGCTTTTTCCAAGTCTTCTTGACTACGCTCGCTATAAAGAGCATCCTCGATGACATGGATTTTTTCCTTCTTGTGGTCAAAGACCATGTAACTCTCATAGACAAAGAAATGCATGTCTGGCGTTCCAATAGTATCTTCAGGAATTTGACCAATTTCTTCATAAAGCGAAATCATATCGTAACCAACAAAACCAATGGCTCCCCCACCAAAAGGTAGGTCTGAATGGTGCTGGCTCTTATGAGTCACTTCATAAAGGAAATCCAAGGGATCCCGATCAATCACTTGACCATTTTGATAAAGAACTCCATTTTCAAACTTAATCTCAAAAACTGGATTATAGGCTAGGATAGAAAAACGAGCGGTTTCCTTGTCTCTCGGAATACTTTCTAAGATAACCTTGTGTTGCCCCTTTAGGCGCATATAAGCCAAGATTGGTGATAAGACATCTCCATGAATGATTCGTTCCATTGTAATTTCCCTTCAGTTCCTTATTTTTAATTTTTATCTTTTTCTATTTCCCTTAAATAGTGCGGACGGGAGCAACTTTCTTCAAAATTTCATCCCTAATTTTTGAGCCTTTGGTCTCAAAAATTCCGTCCTATAGAAGCATATTTGCTTCTATAGGATACCACTATGGCGGGAAACAGCTTTTAAAAGCTCACTTCGTTCGCAAATTTTTTTTAGCAATCTATTTAATGAACAATAATTTAAAACTAAACAGCTGAACCTATAATAGACATATAAAAATCCCCACGCAAAACAGCTTGCGTGAGGACGAAATTCGCGGTGCCACCTCAATTATAGGATTTCTCCTATCTCTCATTCCTGTCTCAGAACTTTCCTGTAACAGGCTGTGCGATAAAGGGCACTCCCTTGAGAATTATGTTTTCTTCTCTCGTTTCAGATGGACCCAACCTTACAGCTTTCTCTGCTTGTTTCCAGCAACCACAAGCTCTCTGTGAGAGAAAAGACTGTAATTTTTCCATCTTTTATTTTTTAGCTTCTAGGTAGTCTGCAATCGCAGCTACGTCCTTGTCTCCACGACCAGAGACATTGATGATGATAATTTCGTCTTTGCTTAGTTTCGGTGCACGTTTAACTGCTTCTGCGATAGCGTGTGAGCTTTCAATCGCTGGGATAATCCCTTCAGTCTTGCTGAGAAGGAGGAGAGCTTGAACCGCTTCTTCGTCTGTCGCAGCCACATATTCCACGCGACCTGAATCTTTGAAGTAGGCGTGCTCTGGGCCAACCCCTGGATAGTCCAATCCAGCTGAGATAGAGTAAACTGGAGCTAGCTCTCCGTCTTCCTTAAAGACTGCATAGGTCTTCATACCGTCAACAATTCCGATACTACCTTTTGTCATAGTAGCTGCGTGCTTGTCTGTATCAAGTCCGTGACCAGCAGCTTCAACCCCAACCAATTTGACTTCTTCATCAGTCACATACTGAGAAAAAGCTCCGATGGCATTGGAACCACCACCTACACAGGCAATAACGTAGTCTGGTAAACGGCCTTCTTTTTCTAAGATTTGACGGCGAGATTCTTCACTGATGACCTTTTGGAACTCATGAACAATAGTAGGATAAGGGTGAGGTCCAACAGCAGATCCCAGAACGTAGAAGGCTTCAAGGTCATTCATCCATGCTCCAAAGGCTGCATCAACAGCATCTTTGAGGGTACGAGTCCCTGTTTCAACTGCGTGAACAGTTGCTCCCATCATCTCCATACGGAAAACATTGAGACGTTGGCGTTCCACATCTTCTGCCCCCATGTAGACATCACAGGCCATACCAAACTTGGCTGCAGCCGCTGCAGTAGCAACACCGTGCTGACCAGCTCCTGTTTCTGCGATTACTCGTTTTTTGCCCATGCGTTTAGCCAAAAGAATTTGTCCTAAAACGTTGTTGAGCTTGTGAGAACCAAGGTGGTTAAGGTCTTCACGCTTGAGATAAATCTTAGCTCCACCTAGGTGATCTGTCAAACTTTCTGCAAAATATAGCGGTGTTTCGCGACCTGAATAGTCCTTTAAGTAATGGCGAAATTCTGCCAAAAATTCTGGATCATCCTTGTACTTGTCAAATGTCACTTCCAACTCATCCAACAAAGCCTGAATCGGCTCCGGTACAAAACTACCACCAAATTGTCCAAAATAACCTTTAGTTGTCATAAAAATTTCCTCTTTCTGTATAAATCCGTCCTTTTTGTTTGCTTTTAGTAGTAGGCAAGGAGCTGTAGATAGAACTCAAGTTCATCAAAGCGACTTAACGCCCTAATAAAAGATAAACAAAACGACGGATAGAAAAAAGCCCACACACAGAATATACTTCCGTGTGAGGGCGTTGGTAACGCGGTGCCACCTCAATTATAAAGGGACTATCCCTTTACATCTCTGCCTTGTCTAACAACAAGTTGCACTGTAAGGTGTGCGCACCGAATTTTCATTGTTTCAAATTCATTTTTAAAATCAGCCCACTTTCACTACTTCCAACCACCTGTTCACAATCACCACAGGCTCCCTGAAGATCAAAAATAGTTACTTTTCTGATTTGTTGAACTTATTTTAATACTTTGTTTTTTCTTTGTCAAGACTTTTTTACAATTTTTTTGATGAAGTTAGCACTTTTTCAGAAACTGTTTTGAAAGTCTCAATGATATAGTCCACTTCTTCATCGCTTAATTTAGTGTGAAGAGGGAGCGTAATTTCATTTTCAAAGAAGGCATAAGCCTTAGGATAATTCGCCATATCAAAGCCAAGATTCTTATAGGCTGTCAAGAGCGGAAGTGGTTTGTAGTGTACATTACTTGCAATTCCTGCTTTAGCTAATTCTTGGATGATAAGATTGCGTTCTTCTAAGCTCGCTCCTTCTACATGGGTGATGTAGAGGTGGCGTGAAGATTCTACAGTATCAGTCTTGTGTGCCAATGGATGGATGCGAGAACCTGCAAAACCACGATCATAGCGGTCCACGATGTCCTTACGACGTTGTAGCAAACCAGGGTAACGGTCCAATTGTACCAAACCAAGGGAAGCCATGATATCTGTCATATTGCACTTGTAGGCTGGTGTGACGATATCGTATTCCCATGAGCCCAGTTGCATCTTAGCAAGGGCATCCTTAGTTTGTCCGTGAAGGGAAAGAATTTGGAATTCCTTGTACATTTCTTCGTCATCAATCGCTGGATTGGCTTTCCAAGTCGCACTTCCTCCCTCAGCAGTTGTAAAGTTCTTAACGGCATGGAATGAGAAGGAAGTAAAGTCAGCGATAGAACCAGCAGGTTGCCCTTTATAAGTTGATCCCAAAGCATGGGCACTATCAGAAACAATCACGATACGATTAAAGGCCTGTTGCCACTTGCTTGAAGCAGCAAAAAGGTCGCGTTTCTTCTCCACAACTTGGAACAAACGGTCATAATCGCAAACAATCCCTGCAAGTTCTACTGGGATAATCACTTTAGTCTTTTCAGTGATAGCTTGCTCAAGCAAGTCATAGTCCATTTCAAAAGTATCTGCTTGGATATCCACCATGACAGGGGTCGCCCCTACGTGAGTGATAACACTACATGAAGCTGTATAGGTCATGGCTGGAACGATGACTTCATCACCAGGTCCAACTTCCAAGACGCGCAAAATCAACTCAAGCGCGGCAGTCGCAGAGTTAAGACAGACAGTCTTGGGCGTCTGTGTGTATTGAGACAAGCGACGCTCCAGTTCTTTTGTCTTAGGACCTGTTGTAATCCAACCAGAACGCAGGGTATCCGCTACTTCAGCAATTTCTGCTTCCGTAATATCGGGTGGTGAAAATGGAATATTGTAATTTGGCATTGATTTGCTCCTTTTATCTGTACTCATTTTCTCATGACTACTTTATTTTAGCACTTCAAACACGGTTTGAAACATGATTTTGATGTCTCCAAGGAAACTAAACTCTCGGAGATAGGCGAGGTTATAGCGCATCTTTTCAGGGAGGACGTGTTCGACATAGGCTTGGTCAACCGACAGACCTTTCTCCGTCATTTGACTGATGATAGTGTCCTCATCCTTGTAGTTGATGCTAGCTGGAGAGGTAATTCCTGCTGGCAAAAGCAAGGTCGCCATCATTTCAGGGCTATACTGCTCTGTGTAACGTGGCACTTCAGGTCGTGTACCGACAAAGGACATTTCGCCTTTTAGGACATTGACCAACTGAGGTAGTTCATCTAAACGGACACGGCGAATGAAATTGCCAACCTTGGTAATACGACTATCGTTAGCGGAAGTCACCAAACTTCCTTTTTTATCCGCATCCGTCACCATGGTACGGAACTTCCAAATCTTGAAAGGTCGATTGTACTGGGTCACGCGCTCTTGCTTGTAAATCACTGGCCCCTTGCTATCCAACTTGATCCAAATGCTCAAGATGAGAAAGATGGGAGAGGTCAGAACCAGTAAGACCAAGGCTAAAACCCAGTCCAAGCAACGCTTGAAAATCAGCGAACCCTTCCTTTTAGAGACAAGCTGGTAGTAAGACTCAACCTCGCTTGATTTCATTTCCACGGGCAAGTCTTCCCATTTCAGCATGCTGTTTCTCCTTTGTTTTTATTATACTATTTGTCAACATTTTTCATTATACCACAAAATAGAAAAGGCGGTGAAAGAAATCTGTAATTTGAAGGATTTCATTCTCATACTCTAGAAAGCTAGACGCAGGCTGCTCAAAATATAGCTTTGAGGTTGCAGATAAAACTGACATGGCTTGAATAGATTTTCAAAGAGTATTAGGCCATGGCACCCGCCTGCAAGCTATACATCTTGTGATAGGTTCCTCCCAATGCCAAGAGTTCCTCATGGGAGCCGCTCTCAATAATGCGCCCCTTATCCAAGACATAGATGCAGTTGGCGTCTTGGATGGTAGAAAGACGATGGGCGATGGCAATGGTTGTTCGACCCTGTCTCATCTTAGCCAGCGATGCTTGAACCAAACTTTCTGTTTCAGAGTCAATATTAGCTGTCGCTTCATCCAAAATCAGGATTTTAGGCTGACTGGCGACTGTTCTAGCAAAGGCAAGAAGCTGACGCTGACCAGTAGAGAAGCTCGAACCACGCTCAGACACAGGTGCATCATATCCCTGAGGAAGTTCTTGAATAAAGGAATCTGCATCCACGAAAGTTGCCGCAGCCTGAACCTGCTCATCACTGATTTCTTGGTACATGGCGATATTGGACTTGATTGTTCCATGATAGAGGAAGGGATCCTGCAAGACCAGACCGATGTTTTTTCTCAACTCTTCCTGACTGTAGTTCCTGATATCCACATCATCCAAGAGAACTCGCCCTGACTGGAATTCATAAAAGCGCATAAGGACATTGATAATAGACGATTTCCCAGAACCTGTATGGCCTACAAATGCAATGGTTTCACCCTTGTTAACTGAAAAGGAAATATCATCCAGAATCTGATGTTTACCGTCATACGAGAAACACACATGTTCAAAACGGATATTACCTTCTTTGACTTTAGCCTGCCCATTTTCTTGAAGAGGTTCACAGGTCCTCTCGTCTATCAGGGCAAAGACACGACCTGCGGAAACCATAGAAGTTTGTAGGGTTGAAAAGTTTTGAGTCACCTCAATCAGGGGATCAAAGAGACGATTGATGTACTGGATAAAGGCATACATGGTTCCTGCCGTTATTCCCAGATAAAGTCCACGATAGCCAAAATAGGCCATTAAGACAGCATAGCCTAGAAGTTTCAGCAAACTCATGGCAGGGCGCAAAAAGAGGGCATCCAAGGCTACAGAACGGTTGGCAT
>CAUQIK010000022.1:0-26996 GCA_963518035.1 uncultured Streptococcus sp.
GCTTGTTTACGAAATTGTTTTTTTCTTAAGAACAACTTCGTAAGCAGGCGTTTTTGAGTATTTTAGTTAGAATTATGCTATACTATTTGAAAAGAATCCTGTTTAATGTTCAGGTTTCTTATTTTAAGAAGAATTGGAGTTTGCTTATGAAAGCGATTATAACTGTTGTTGGTAAAGATAAATCTGGAATTGTTGCAGGTGTTTCTGGTAAAATTGCAGAATTGGGTTTGAATATTGATGATATCTCTCAAACTGTTTTGGATGAATATTTCACGATGATGGCTGTCGTCTCTAGTGATAAAAAGCAAGATTTTACCTATCTTCGTAATGAATTTGAAGCTTTTGGACAAACTTTGAATGTAAAAATCAATATTCAGAGTGCAGCGATTTTCGAAGCTATGTATAATATCTAGGAGGTGCACATGGATATTAGACAAGTTACTGAAACCATCGCTATGATTGAGGAGCAAAACTTCGATATCAGAACTATTACCATGGGAATTTCCCTATTAGACTGTATTGATCCAGATATCAATCGTGCTGCGGAGAAAATTTATCAAAAGATTACGACCAAGGCAGCTAATTTAGTGGCTGTTGGTGATGAAATTGCAGCTGAGTTGGGAATTCCTATCGTTAATAAGCGTGTATCGGTGACTCCTATTTCTCTGATAGGGGCAGCGACAGATGCGACGGACTACGTGGTTCTGGCAAAAGCGCTTGATAAGGCTGCGAAAGAGATTGGAGTGGACTTTATTGGTGGTTTCTCTGCCTTGGTACAAAAAGGTTATCAAAAGGGGGATGAGATTCTCATCAATTCTATTCCTCGTGCTTTGGCTGAAACGGACAAGGTCTGCTCGTCAGTCAATATCGGCTCAACCAAGTCTGGTATCAATATGACGGCTGTCGCAGATATGGGACGAGTTATCAAGGAAACGGCAACTCTATCTGATATGGGGGCAACCAAGTTGGTTGTATTCGCTAATGCTGTTGAGGACAATCCGTTTATGGCGGGTGCCTTCCATGGTGTTGGGGAAGCAGATGTTATCATCAATGTCGGAGTTTCCGGTCCTGGTGTGGTGAAACGTGCCTTGGAAAAAGTTCGTGGACAGAGCTTTGATGTAGTAGCCGAAACAGTTAAGAAAACTGCATTTAAAATCACTCGTATCGGTCAATTGGTTGGTCAAATGGCCAGTGAGAGACTGGGTGTGGAGTTTGGTATTGTGGACTTGAGTTTGGCGCCAACTCCTGCGGTTGGAGATTCTGTTGCACGTGTCCTTGAAGAAATGGGGCTAGAAACAGTTGGTACGCATGGAACGACGGCTGCCTTGGCACTCTTGAACGACCAAGTTAAGAAGGGTGGAGTGATGGCCTGCAACCAAGTCGGTGGTTTGTCTGGTGCCTTTATCCCTGTTTCTGAGGATGAGGGGATGATTGCTGCAGTGCAAAATAGCTCTCTTAATCTGGAAAAACTAGAAGCCATGACGGCTATCTGTTCTGTTGGTTTGGATATGATTGCCATTCCGGAGGATACACCTGCTGAAACCATTGCCGCCATGATTGCGGATGAGGCTGCAATTGGTGTTATTAACATGAAGACAACTGCTGTTCGTATCATTCCAAAAGGAAAAGAAGGCGATATGATTGAGTTTGGTGGCCTATTAGGAACTGCGCCTGTTATGAAAGTCAATGGGGCTTCGTCTGTTGATTTCATCTCTCGTGGAGGACAAATCCCAGCACCAATTCATAGTTTTAAAAATTAAGAAAATAGGAGAAATTTTAAGTTCTATTTAAGGTTGGATGTGTATACTATAATCATTAAATAAAGACCTCCTAATATTATTTGAAACAGATAACACTGATTTAGTTTGAATTTGATTTTCATCTAATATCTTTATTTAATAGAACTCCTAAACTTTTTCATAATAATCTCCTGCAAAAGTCACCTGTCTGGGTGGCTTTTGTTTTATCATCCATGATATAATAGAAACAAACGGAGGACGGAAAATGGTAAAAGTACGATTGTATTTGGTACGTCATGGCAAGACTATGTTTAACACGATTGGTCGCGCGCAAGGTTGGAGCGATACTCCCTTAACAGCTGAAGGTGAGCGAGGGATTCAAGAATTAGGAATCGGTTTGCGAGAATCTGGTCTACAGTTTGATCGCGCTTATTCGAGTGATTCTGGTCGCACCATTCAGACAATGGGAATTATCCTTGATGAACTTGGTTTGCAGGGAAAAATCCCTTATCGCATGGACAAGCGTATCAGAGAATGGTGTTTCGGTAGTTTTGATGGAGCCTACGATGGCGATCTTTTCATGGGCATTATTCCTCGTATCTTTAATGTGGATCACGTTCACCAATTATCTTATGCTGAACTGGCTGAGGGTTTGGTAGAGGTTGATACAGCTGGTTGGGCTGAAGGCTGGGAAAAACTCAGTGGTCGAATCAAGGAAGGTTTTGAAGCGATTGCCAAAGAAATGGAAGAACAAGGTGGGGGCAATGCTCTCGTTGTCAGCCATGGAATGACCATTGGAACCATTGTTTATCTGATTAATGGTATGCATCCGCATGGTCTCGATAATGGTAGCGTGACAATCCTTGAATATGAGGACGGGCAGTTTAGCGTTGAAGTTGTCGGTGACCGTAGTTACCGAGAGCTAGGACGGGAGAAGATGGAGGAAGCCTCTATTTAATACTCTTCGAAAATCTCTTCAAACCGCGTCAACGTCGTCTTGCTGTAGATATATGTAACTGACTTCGTCAGTCTTATCTACAACCTCAAAGCTGTGCTTTGAGCAACCTGCGGCTAGTTTCCTAGTTTGCTCTTTGATTTTCATTGGTATAATAAGTCTAGACTTGCTTGCTCTGAACTAGGAATTTGATAAGAATATCAAGATAAGAAAAACAGCCGAGGGTAATCCTTTCGGCTGTTTTTGATGGGGAAAACTAAAGTGTAATGCTATTGCTTTTAGAGATTTTCATAAACAAGAGTAAGGAACCTACTGTTAGAACAGTCAGGATAGTTGACAAGGCTGCGGCTACACCGTAATTTCCTCTGAGAACCTCTGTATAAATAGCTACAGTCATTGTTCTTGTTTTGACATTGTAGAGGAGGATAGAAGTAGAGAGTTCTGAAATCATTGTGACCCAAGATAGGATGGCTCCAGAAATAATACCAGATAGCATCATTGGAGTTGTAATCTTGGCAAAGGTATTGAGACGGCTACTTCCTAAGCTCTCAGCGGCTTCTTCAATACTTGGTGCTATTTGTTGCAAGCTAGCAACAGATGAGCGAATAGTATACGGTAATCTTCTGACAGATAGGGACATAATCAAGATGAAAGCTGTCCCTGTAATCATAAGAAATCCACTTCCAAATAGACCAGTATTGAAGGAAGAAATGAAGGCAATCCCTAGAACGGTTCCTGGTACAATATAAGGTACCATACTGAGGCTGTCAATTAAGTTTGTGAACAAATTCCGTTTTCTAACGGCTAGGTAGGAGATAAATGTTGCGAATAGGACAACTAGAACTAAGGCAATCAAAGGAATACGAATAGTATTGAAAATAGCAGATCCCATACGATTGAAAGCTACCTTGTAACTGTTTAGAGAATAGCCTTTGACAAATACCATACCTGATGTTTTTAGGAAAGAAGTATAAATCAAGTAGACTTGAGGTAGAACAGAGAACAAGATAATTCCGTAGACTGTTGCATAAATGGCAGCCATTTTTCCTTTTGTAGTTTTTTTAGGCTCAATTGGATGGAGCGAATTCATGCTGAAACTGTAGCGGTTTGAGATGTATTTTTGGATAAGGAAAATCGCCAAGGCAATGATAATCGCCATAATTGCTAAAGCAGATGCAAAAGCAGAATTTCCTCCAACCTCGCTAATAAATTGGGTATAAATCAAGACTGGGAAAGTTCGATATCCTTCACCAATTAACATCGGTGTTCCAAAGTCTGAGAATGCTCTCATAAATACAAGTAGGGCAGCTGCTAGTAAGGTTGGAACTAGGAGAGGCAAAACAACCGTTACGATACGCTTAAATCCAAAGGAACCCATGCTTTCAGCAGCTTCAAGTAGAGAATTGTCAATACTTTTCATTGTCCCAGCAACGTATAGAAATACCAGTGGGAATAGTTGCAGTGTAAAGACAAGTACAATTCCTTTGAATCCATAAATATCAATAGCTGGAAGATGAAGGGTATTTGTCAGGAATTTAGTAATGACCCCATTTCGTCCCAGCAAGAGAATCCAGGAGTAGGCTCCCACGAAAGGAGCTGACATAGAAGCAATGATAATCAATATTTGTAGAAATTTCTTCCCCTTGAAATCATACATGGAAAAGAGATAAGCTAATAGGGTTCCTACAACTAAGGAAGTGACAGTAGCGGTAATGGAAACCTTGAAACTGTTGACAAGTGTCTCAGAGTAGTAGGCTTTACTAAAGAAAGTGACAAAATTAGCTAGTGAGAATTGTCCTTCATGTATAAGTGCTTGCTTGAGCACGGTAACGATAGGATAAACGAGAAAGACAAGATAGGTAAGAAAGATGAAGAAAGAGGAGGCTGTCCAAATATTTAGTTTTTTACGTTCCATGGTTGACTCCTTTTATCAGGTTTTGTGAACCATCTGCAGAAAAGGCGTTTAATTTTTGAGTATTGATTCGTAGACGAATACGATCGCCTTTTTGTAGATCTTCTTCAAAAGTTGATTCTTCGCTAACTTGAATTTTTGAGGCAAAACCTGTCTCAATGAAATACTCAGTATTTAGTCCAAGATAGACGCTATCGCTAATAGTTCCTTCAATATCTCCAGATTCATCTTTGATAAACTCTTCAGGACGAATGCTTACATGAATAGCTTGCTCCTCAGCTTGATCAAGAGCTGGCATTCGAAGGGCATAGCCATCTGAAAAGACGATATAAGCGCCATCGCTCCGTTTTTCGAGATTGGCAGGGATAATATTTGTGCGTCCGATAAAGGTTGCTACAAACTCATTAGCTGGTTTATGATAGAGTTCTTTTGGTCGGCCGATTTGTTGGATGACTCCGTCTTTCATAACAGCAATTTGGTCTGAAATAGCCATGGCTTCTTCTTGGTCATGGGTTACATAGACGGTTGTAATTCCCACTTCGTGTTGGATTTCTCGAATGGCTTGACGCATATCCAAGCGAAGTTTGGCATCCAGATTACTAAGTGGCTCGTCCATGAGGAGAACACTTGGATTAACCGCTAAAGCACGTGCCAAGGCGACACGTTGTTGTTGTCCACCACTGAGTTTATCAGGCTTCCGATCCGCATATTGAGCAATTTGCATGAGTTCAAGATACTTGTTGGTCTGTTGAATCAATTCTTCTTTTGGAACCTTCTTTTGCTTGAGACCAAAAGCAACATTATCTCGAACAGTCAAATGTGGGAAAATAGCGTAGTTTTGGAAAACCATCCCGATATTGCGTTTGCTGGGTTCCATATTATTGATTTTTGTATCATCGAAGTAAAATTCTCCACCTTCGATACTGTTGAAACCTGCAATCATACGAAGAAGTGTCGTTTTCCCACACCCTGAAGGCCCAAGAAGGGTAAAGAGACTTCCTTTTGGAATTGTAATGTTCAAATTCTCAATAACAGGGATATCGTGATAAATTTTTTTTGCGTTAATAATTTTGATCTCACTCATAGTGAACCTCTTTTACTGTTTAGATTGGATATCTGTAAAGACTTCGTTGTATTTCTTAACGATATCTGATTTATTCTTGATGACATAATCATAATCTTCAGTGAGTGTTTTGATTTTGTCAATTGGTTTCATGTTTTCGCTTGTTTTGGCATTTTTACGAACAGGACGGTTAGTAGTGGTTGTACCAAGTGTATCTTGTACTTCTTGAGAGATAATAAAATCGATAAATTTCTTGGCATTTTCCATATTTTTCGCTTTTTTAACGATAGCAGTACTAGCAGGTAGGAAGACAGTTCCTTCTTTTGGATAGACTACCTTGATATTAGCTCCGTCATTTAAGAGTTTAACTGCTGGATCTTCATAAGAGAGACCAACAGCCATTTCTCCGTCAGCGACTGCTTTATAGACACCAGATGAACTTGAACCGATTTTCCCATCAATAAGTGTGAAGAGATCTTTTACATAAGACCAGGCTTTATCGTCTTTGTAACCACCTTGAGCTTGTAGCATATTTGTTAATTGAGCAAAGGCGCTAGAAGAGTTTGCTGGGTCAGCAGTTGCGATTTTTCCTTTTAGTTCAGGTTTGAGAAGGTCGCTATATCCTTCGATATTCATGCCTTTCGTTAAATCAGGATTGACAATTAAAACACTACCATCTAGTGTATAAGGTGTAGAGTAGCCAGTTGTGTTTTGATATTCTTTGATGACATTATCATTTTCTTTTGAAGTATAGTTTTCAAAGAGTTCTCCGTGGGTAGCATATTGTGTATAAGAACCACCAAAGATGACATCAGCTACAGGAGCTTCTTTTTCTGACTCTAGTTTTTTGAAAAGTTCTCCAGTACCAGCTTGAATCAGTTCTACTTTGATACCATATTTTTCTTCAAAGGCAGGAATAGTTGCTCCGATTAAGCCCTCTGAGTTTGGTGAATAAACGACTAGCGAACCGCCGTCTCCTTTATCAGATGAACCGCCATCGGCAGATTCATTAGAAGAACAAGCAGCAAGACCAAAAAGGGCTAGTCCGCAAGCAGCATAATACATCCATTTCTTTTTCATGATGGATACCTCCGTTGTGTTATTTAAGTTTATTTTAAAACAATGTAAGCGTTTTTAAAACCGATAATTCTATTCTATTAGAGTAAAATTCTCTACAAAAACGGAAGTAATCTTTTTGATTTTATAGCAGGGTTTGACAGTTAATCACTGGTAAGTCAAATTTTATTTTTTAGATTGGATATCTGTAAAAATATCATTGTACTTTTTAAGAATAGTAGATTTATTTTTAATGACATAATCGGAATCTTCAGTGGCAATATTGATTTCTGTCATAGCTTTCATATTTTTATTGGTTCTAGCATTTTTACGAATGGGTCTGATTGTTGTTTCAGTTCCTAGCTTATCTTGAATTTCTTGAGAAAGGAGGAAATCGATAAATTTCTTAGCGTTTTCCATATGTTTGGCGTTTTTGACGATAGCCGCGTTACCAGGTAAAAAGACGGTTCCTTCTTTTGGATAAATGACTTTTACATCAACTCCGTCGTTTAAAAGTTTTAAGGTAGGATCTTCATAGGTGAGCCCTACAGCCATTTCTCCATCGGCGACAGCTTTGTAAACATTTGAAGAGCTAGATGCAATCTTTCCATCTACTAGGGTAAATAGATTTTTCACATAGGTCCAAGCTTGTTCATTTTCGTATCCACCTTGGTCTACAAGCATGTTTGTTAGTTGTGCAAAGGCGCTAGATGCGTTACTTGGATCAGCAGTAGCAATTTTTCCTTTTAATTTAGGATTGAGCAGATCATTGTAGCCTTCAATTTTAATATCTTTTGTAAGGGCTGAATTGGCAATGATGACACTGACATCAAGTGTATAAGGCGTGTAGAATCCTGTTTTATTTTGATATTCAGGGATTATCTGGTCATTTTCTTGGGAAATATAAGGTTCAAAAAGATTTTCGTTAGAAGAGAAGAGGGCGTAGGAGCCTCCGAAAATGACATCAGCTACAGGGGATTCTTTTTCGGCCTCAGCTTTTTTGAACAATTCACCAGTGCTGGCTTGTACTAAATCAACCTTAATACCATATTTTTCTTCGAAGGCTGGGACTGTTTCTTCGATAAGGTCTTCAGGGTTAGGCGAGTAGACAACCAAAGTGCTATCTGAATCTTTTTCAGTGCTAGTTTCCGCTTCTATAGGTGAAGAACATCCTGATAAAGAAAGGAATATCCAGCCACAAGAGAGAAAGAATAGTATTTTTTTCATAAGTATCTCCTTTTTTACGAACATTTTCTCTACCTAGATTATTAATGTTTTCAAATTGTAGAGTTCTACAGGATATAATAAAAACCTTAAAGAAATCTAAAACGAAAAATAGGAAATGGGTGTCTCGAGCAAGGATAGGTACACTGTAACTGGGATTTCGAGGGTAATCCTCTTCAAAACACGTCACTTTATCTGTGATCTCAAAGCTATGATTTGAGTAGTTAGCACTTTGATTTTTATTGGGTAAAAGTACAAAATAAAAAGATTGCTAGAGTTGAGCAATCCTTTTACATCAATGATTTTTATCCATAAGTTTTAATTCTTTTGGAGAAATATGGAGATACTTTTTAAAAACTTTTGCAAAATATTTATAGTCTGAAAATCCAACTTGTTCAGAGATATCGCTTAAGGGAGAATTAGGGGATTCAGCCATTTTATCTATAGCTTGCTTGAGGCGGTAGCGTAAGATATATTCATTTAGCGTCATTGGGAAGTCTTCTTTGATAACCTTATATAGATAACTTTCGCTATACCCTAGATTCTCTGCAATGCTAGAAATGGTAAAGTGCATGCAGTAGTGTTGGTGCACAAATTCAAGAATTTGCTGAATGATTTGGTTTTGTGTATCAACTTGTTGGATAGAGGTGAGTAAAGTTTGATATTCTTCTAAAAAAGGAGTTTCTTGATAAGTGCTAACTCGTAATCGCAAAACAATTTTGTGAAGACATTCTGTCAATTCCTTGGTATCAATTGGTTTGGATAGAAAATCAACTGCCCCATATTGCATGGCTTTTTTGGCATTTTGAAAATCGTTATAACCTGATAAGATAACTTTTTCATAGGAGAGAGTACGAGTGGCTTCAAACATCATAAAAGCATCCATAATTGGCATTGTGATGTCTGTTAAGACAATATGAGGTTCTTTTTCTTGGATGAGTTTCATTCCCTCTTGACCGTGACTGGCAGTTCCTACGACTTGGATACCTAAGGCAGAGTAGTCTACGGCAATCTCTAGCCATTTTCGGATGAGGTGTTCATCCTCTACGATAATGAGCTTAAACATGAGTTAGTCCTTTCGTTATAAATTTGACCCAAGTTTCTCCTTGGCGATTGACTCCTAAATCTAGCTGGACATCAGAAAAGAAATTGCTCAATCGTTTATAGCTGTTAACGATGCCATGCTGGGTATGAGGGCTTTCTAAAGAGTCTAAAATAGCGAGTCGCTCTTGTTTTGTGAGCCCTCCGGCATTATCCTTAACTAAAAAAGTCAGAGAATCTGCTTCCAAGGTAATTTGGATATCTATATGAAGATCAATACGGTATTGCATCCCATATTTTATAGCATTTTCTACGAGAGGAAGCAAGAAAAGCTTAGGTATAGGCTGATTATCGACAGTTTCTGGACAGATAATATCATAGGAAAAGTGCTCAAAACGAATCTTATGAATAATCAGGTAATCCTCTATAATCTTTAAATCCTGACAAATGGTTGTTTCTTTTTCTAAATCGGTGATACTGTAGCGAAGAATGCGCGTGAGGTTTTGAATCAGGTCTTGTGTGAGAGCAGCATCCATTAAAGAAGTAATTTTAATTGTCTCAAGTGTATTGTATAGAAAATGAGGATTGAACTGAGCTTCCAGCATTTTTCTTTCAAAAATCCACTTTTCTTTTTCTATGGTCAACATTTTTTGATGAAGTTGATCTAATTCGTACAACATATTGTTGATTTTTTCTGCCATAAACTCAAACTCATCACCTGTTTGTAGAGAAAGCCTTTTTTCTGCTTGTTTAGGAATTTCTTGAAGTTGGTAAACTAAGCTTTCAATAGGAACAGCGTTGTGTGTAGCAATCTTATGAGCAATTCGTCTTGCTTGCCAGAAGTAGAGGAAGAATATACATAAGGTGAGGACGGAGGCTAGACCGAGTAAGCTAGGAATGGGAAAAAAGGATTGAAAAGTATAGATTGAAAAAATAGCACCGACTTTTTCTTTTTGAACAATAAGCGGTTCGTTCGCATACCAGTGGGTGCGAGAGTGTAGGAGTTTTTCATCAAATTTTTCCAGAGTGGAACGAGTGAATTGATTTGTATTGTTGGAGAACATATTTCCAAAGCTATCGGTAATGATGTATTTGGAATTGATCATTGGGAAACTTGAGATGAAATCATTCTCATTTACGAAAGCAATAGTATAGGCCTTAACTCGTTGGTTTTGAAGTAGTGGTTTGATAAAGAGTGTGTAGTGTTGCTTGTCTGAAGAAAGTGCAATTTTTTCTGTAACTTTATCTTGAGAAGGATTTTGAATGAGCAGTTTGAGATAGTAGGGTGATAAAATACTTTCTTGGTGATTTCGATTGGTACTAAATAGTAAATCACCTGTATCACTTAGGATAATGAGGTCAGAACTAAGTTTTAATTTAGCTTTTGTCTCGTAAAATAAGCTAAATACTTCTCTCTCTGTGTGTTTACCGTCCAAAAATCCTGGAATCATTTTATGGTTCATAGTAGTCAGGAGCTCATTATTGGCTTCTTTCATCTCTTGAACCTGTTTGACAATCTGTCTCGTATCTTTGGAGAGTTGTTGCTCTTGTAAAAAATAGGAAAAACCAAAAAGTAAAATGAGTAGTAAGAGTGAGGTCACAAAGGCTGCGATAGAGCTTCTATGGAGAATTTCTTTTTGGAGAGATTTTTTAAAGGAATGAGACATCCGCTACCTCCTTGGAAGGGTTTTCTGTTATAAGTATAGCAGTTTAAAAATTCTAGAGCAAGGTAAAATAGAAAAGTATAGAATAGAACGAGACCAAATTCCCTCAAAAATGGTATAATAGTAACATCACAAAATTGGAGAGAGACCATGAGTTTTTACAATCATAAAGAAATTGAGCCTAAGTGGCAGGGCTACTGGGCAGAACATCATACATTTAAGACAGGAACAGATGCATCAAAACCGAAGTTTTATGCTCTCGATATGTTCCCTTATCCATCTGGAGCGGGTCTGCACGTAGGACACCCAGAAGGCTATACCGCAACCGATATCCTCAGCCGTTACAAACGTGCGCAAGGCTACAATGTCCTTCACCCAATGGGATGGGATGCTTTTGGTTTGCCTGCAGAGCAATACGCTATGGATACTGGTAATGACCCAGCAGAATTTACAGCGGAAAACATTGCTAACTTCAAACGCCAAATCAATGCGCTTGGATTTTCTTACGACTGGGATCGTGAAGTCAATACAACAGATCCAAACTACTACAAGTGGACGCAATGGATTTTCACTAAGCTTTACGAAAAAGGCTTGGCCTATGAAGCGGAAGTACCAGTAAACTGGGTTGAGGAATTGGGAACTGCTATCGCCAACGAAGAGGTCCTTCCTGATGGAACTTCTGAGCGTGGAGGCTATCCAGTTGTCCGCAAACCAATGCGCCAATGGATGCTTAAAATCACGGCCTATGCGGAGCGTTTGCTTAATGACTTAGACGAGCTTGATTGGCCAGAGTCCATCAAGGACATGCAACGCAACTGGATTGGTAAATCAACTGGTGCCAATGTAACCTTCAGGGTTAAGGGAACTGATAAGGAATTTACTGTCTTTACCACTCGTCCTGATACTCTTTTCGGTGCTACTTTCACCGTTTTGGCTCCTGAGCATGAACTAGTAGATGCCATCACAAGCACAGAGCAAGCAGAGGCAGTAGCAGATTATAAACACCAAGCTAGCCTCAAATCTGACTTGGCTCGTACAGACCTTGCCAAGGAAAAAACTGGGGTCTGGACAGGTGCTTATGCCATCAACCCTGTCAATGGTAAGGAGATTCCAATCTGGATTGCCGACTATGTTCTTGCTAGTTATGGAACAGGTGCGGTAATGGCTGTTCCTGCCCACGACCAACGTGACTGGGAATTTGCCAAACAATTTGACCTTCCAATTGTAGAAGTGCTTGAAGGTGGAAACGTTGAAGAAGCTGCCTACACAGAAGATGGCCTTCACGTTAATTCAGACTTCCTAGATGGACTCAACAAAGAAGACGCCATTGCTAAGATTGTGACTTGGTTGGAAGAGAAAGGTTGTGGACAAGAGAAAGTAACTTACCGTCTCCGCGACTGGCTCTTTAGCCGTCAACGTTACTGGGGTGAGCCGATTCCAATCATTCATTGGGAAGATGGAACTTCAACAGCTGTCCCTGAAAGTGAATTGCCACTTGTCTTGCCTGTAACCAAGGACATCCGCCCTTCAGGTACTGGGGAAAGCCCATTGGCTAACTTGACCGACTGGCTTGAAGTGACTCGTGAAGATGGCGTCAAAGGTCGTCGTGAAACCAACACCATGCCACAATGGGCAGGTTCAAGCTGGTACTACCTCCGCTATATTGATCCACACAATACTGAGAAATTGGCCGATGAGGATCTTCTCAAACAATGGTTGCCAGTAGATATCTACGTGGGTGGTGCAGAGCATGCTGTACTTCACTTGCTCTACGCTCGTTTCTGGCATAAATTCCTCTATGACCTCGGTGTTGTTCCGACTAAGGAACCATTCCAAAAACTCTTTAACCAAGGAATGATTTTGGGAACAAGCTACCGTGACCACCGTGGGGCTCTTGTGGCAACCGATAAGGTTGAAAAACGTGACGGTTCTTTCTTCCATGTGGAAACAGGGGAAGAGTTGGAGCAAGCGCCTGCCAAGATGTCTAAATCTCTTAAGAACGTTGTTAATCCAGACGATGTGGTGGAACAATACGGTGCCGATACCCTTCGTGTCTATGAAATGTTCATGGGACCACTTGATGCTTCCATCGCTTGGTCAGAAGAAGGTCTGGAAGGAAGCCGTAAATTCCTTGACCGTGTTTACCGCTTGATTACAAGTAAAGAAATCGCTGCGGAAAACAATGGCGCTCTTGACAAGGTTTATAATGAAACGGTTAAAGCTGTTACTGAGCAAATTGAGTCCCTCAAATTCAACACAGCCATTGCCCAACTTATGGTCTTTGTCAACGCGGCTAACAAGGAAGACAAGCTCTATGTTGACTATGCCAAAGGCTTTATCCAATTGATTGCCCCATTTGCTCCTCACTTGGCAGAAGAACTTTGGCAAACAGTTGCAGCAACAGGAGAATCTATTTCTTATGTAGCTTGGCCAACATGGGACGAAAGTAAATTGGTTGAAGACGAAATCGAAATCGTCGTTCAAATCAAAGGAAAAGTTCGTGCCAAACTCATGGTCGCTAAAGATCTATCACGCGAAGAATTGCAAGAAATTGCTCTAGCGGATGAAAAAGTCAAAGCAGAAATTGACGGTAAGGAAATTGTGAAAGTGATTGCGGTACCGAATAAACTCGTTAATATTGTTGTGAAATAAGATAGGGATCCTTCAGAGTAGAATCTGGGGGATTTTTTATTTGACAGGAAGTTTCTGTTTTGTTAATATGATTAACAAAGGAAAGAGAGATTATGGATAAAAAAGAATTTATTGCATTTAATAATCGTTTCAATAGATTTATTTTAGCGTTTGACCAGTTAAAAAAAAATCAACATAAAAGTGGTGTTGACAAATCCATTACTTTGAATGAGGTACATTTGATTGTTGTGATTGGGGAAAATCAGCTCTTAAATCTAGTAAAATTATCTGAATTATTAGAAGTTTCAAGAAGTGCAATAACTCAAAGTGTTAGGAGATTGATTCAAAAAAATTTAGTTGTTTTTGATTTTGATCCGAATAATGGGAAAAATAAATATTTGAGATTATCTGAAAAGGGCATCGAAATTTTTAAAATCCATAAGGAGCAACAAGCA
Source organism: uncultured Streptococcus sp. (assembly GCA_963518035.1). Classification (GTDB taxonomy): domain Bacteria; phylum Bacillota; class Bacilli; order Lactobacillales; family Streptococcaceae; genus Streptococcus. The sequence goes on from CAUQIK010000022.1 coordinate 13,741, forward strand.
TATATTGAAAAATCAATCTTTTCAGTTTTAAACAACTATAGCGAGGTGGAACTTAAAACAGTTGTGAAATTGATGGATGATATTGAAAAGGTGTGGGGAGAATTACCGTGGTAAAAGTCACGGTAAATTTCAAATATAATTGTTAAGCAGATTAACAAAAAGGAGAAGATATGACTGTAAACATAGAACTGATTTCACAAACAGATTTAGCGGATGAATCTTTTTATATTGCTATTAATGGTTTAGAACCAAGGGCAATGTATTGTGTAGAAATGTACCTGTCTGATTATTACTGTATAAATGCTCCCTTGCTTTTAGATCATGATGTTATATGGAAATCAACCGCAATTTTTTTATCTGATCAGGACGGTATGATTGATACCTCTCAGACAGCATCTATTTCGGGATCTTATAAAGGAGTTTCAGAAATGGGATTATTCTTTAATGCGAAACCGTTGAAGAATAGGAAAAGGAGATTACCGAGTTCTCTTGATAGAATTCCATTACGAGATTGTTTTGGTGTTGAAATTAAAATCAGGCTGGGAAAAGATGTAATCGCGGAGCAAAGTTTTGTAAGGCGTTATATGAATCTGGGAGTAAGATATCAAGATATCTATGACAAGCATTTTCAAGGTCGATTATTTTATGATGAAAAGTTAAGAAGGGCGCCAGCCGTGATTATTGTTAGCGGTAGTGAGGGAAGAATTGAAAAAGCTCAGAATATTGCCCAACTTTTATCTTCAAGAGGCTATATTTGTCTTGCAATAGCTTATTTTGGTTTAGAGGGATTACCCCAAAATTTAGAACGAATTCCAATAGAATGTCTGGAGGAGGCGAAAGATTTTCTATATCATCATCCTCAAGTTGATAATACAAAAATAGGAATATATGGTCGCTCTAAAGGAGCAGAGCTTGTTCTGGCTGGACAAAGTATTTTGGAAGATGTGCAATGTTTGGTACTCAATTCCCCCTCAAATGTAATATTTGAGGGAATAAAGGGAAAACTCAACTCTCATTCATCTTCTTGGACATATTTGCAAAAAGAACTTCCTTATCAAAAATTTCAGTTAGGAGATTATTTGTTAAACAAGTTTTTTGGAAAACATATTCCTGAAGATAGTAGGGCTCAGATTGATGTGAGTAAAATTTCCTCTCCTTTATTATTACTAGGAAGCGATGTTGACGAAATATGGAATGCATCATCCGCGATAGATGATATTATTTCACACTATAAAGGGGAATCCATTTTGTTTAAAAAATACCATGAAACAGGGCATATGTTGACGGTTGCTTATCAACCGAATCATCGTTATCGAAAAGATTGGCGCTTATTAATGAAAGAAAGTGTAGACTCTTGGTTTGCCACGATAAATTTTTTTGATACACATCTGAAAAATTTGTAGATAGTGCTGAACCGTACTATAATAGTCCCAACTAAGATAAAAATACAGTTTTAGTTGGTAGTTCAGTATACAAAAGTAAACACTAAAACAAGAGAAATTTGAACTCAAACAGTAAAAACGTAGAGAGAAGCACAAGGGGCATTAACTCCCTCGTTCCCATATTTGATTATTCCTCCATAAAGTGGATGGATGATTTTTATAAGAGGAGTTTGCATTATTGAATAGAAAACCAAGTGTTTCCTAAAATTTTCATTGAGATATGTTATACTATTTTCAATAAGTGAATAAGGAGAAGGTTATGCCAGTAAACGAATATGGTCAGATGATTGGTGAGTCAATGGAAGGTTATACGCCCGGTGCACTGCCTTCTATTGATTTCTTAGAAGGGCGTTATGCTCGAATAGAGGCTCTCTCGGTAGAAAAGCATGCGGAGGATTTGCTAGCTGTTTATGGTCCTGATACTCCTCGTGAGATGTGGACCTATCTCTTTCAGGAACCAGTAGCAGACATAGAGGAACTGGTCAGCCTTTTAAATCAGATGTTGGATCGTAAGGACCGTTTTTACTATGCAATCATAGACAAGGCAACTGGTAAGGCTTTGGGAACTTTTTCTCTCATGCGTATTGATCAGAATAACCGAGTAATAGAAGTGGGAGCTGTCACTTTTTCTCCAGAACTCAGGGGGACACGAATAGGAACAGAAGCTCAGTATCTTTTGGCTCGCTATGTCTTTGAAGAGCTTAACTATCGTCGCTATGAGTGGAAATGCGATGCTCTTAATCTGCCATCAAGACGAGCTGCGGAGCGTTTGGGATTTGTATACGAAGGAACCTTCCGTCAGGCGGTGGTTTATAAGGGGCGCACGAGGGATACGGATTGGTTGTCTATAATTGATAAGGATTGGCCCAAAGTCAAATCTCGTTTAGAAATATGGTTGCGTCCTGAAAATTTTGATAAAAATAAACGACAGTACAAGAGCTTGAGAGAACTCTAAGAGGTGATGACATGATAACTATTAGAAAGCAAGAAATCGTCAAGCTCGAGGATGTTTTGCATCTCTATCAGGCTGTCGGTTGGACAAATTATACAAATCAACTTCAGATGCTGGAGCAGGCCTTGTCTCATTCATTAGTAATTTATCTGGCACTTGATGGTGATGCTGTGGTGGGCTTGATTCGTTTGGTTGGAGATGGATTTTCATCAGTTTTTGTACAGGATTTGATTGTTTTGCCTAGCTATCAGCGCCAAGGGATTGGTAGTGCTTTGATGAAAGAGGCTTTAGAGGATTACAAAGATGCCTATCAAGTCCAGCTGGTGACAGAACAGACAGAAAGAACCTTGGAATTCTATCGTTCTATGGGCTTTGAAATCTTATCCACCTATAATTGTATAGGGATGATTTGGGTAAACGGAGAAAAATAACAAAAATTGTTTGTTCTTAAGCAAAGTTTAAGGCTGGTCTAGTATTATATAGTCATTAAATAAAGACCTCCTAACTTTATTTAATAAAATCCTAAACTTTTCTTTTTCATAATAATCTCCCTTAACTCCACCCAATCAGGTGGAGTTTTTTGGCTCTATTTCAGGCTTTTTGGGACTATTCTAAAAATCATTTTTCGATAATGTTCTCTTCATCTTGAATGTCTTGTTGTATAGAGGTTAAAGCTTGAGAAGCTGAGAATGTAAACTTTTGACAAAATTCGTGAACTGTGGGATAATAAAAGGGAATTAAGTATTGTGTCTATATCATAGGCTAGAAAAGACCCCAAGCTCACGTCCAAATAAGCTTGGGGTCTTTTTGACACTATTTGTCCTTGTTTAGCCATTTATCGACTAAGCGAAGAACAACACCGACCGCGATTGGTCCGATGATAGTTTTAAGTATTGTATCCATCATAGGCTATCTCACCTCCCTTCGTAGGCGGTGTAGAAGTGCCGTAGAATATTATACCACATAAGTGCTAAACTCGGGAGGCACCCAATCAGGTGCCTTTTTTGTTTGTGGCTTGGTTTTTTGATATAATGGAAACATGAGTAGAATTTTAGATAATGAGATAATGGGGGATGAGGAGTTAGTAGAACGCACGCTCCGTCCTCAGTATTTACGTGAATATATTGGGCAGGATAAGGTCAAGGACCAGCTTCAAATCTTTATCGAAGCTGCCAAAATGCGGGATGAAGCGCTGGATCATGTCCTCTTATTTGGCCCTCCAGGTTTGGGGAAAACGACCATGGCTTTTGTTATTGCCAACGAACTAGGTGTCAATCTCAAGCAGACTTCGGGTCCAGTCATTGAAAAAGCCGGTGATTTGGTAGCGATTTTGAATGACTTAGAGCCTGGGGATGTTCTTTTTATTGATGAGATTCATCGTTTGCCAATGTCAGTGGAAGAGGTGCTTTATAGTGCCATGGAGGACTTCTACATTGATATCATGATTGGGGCTGGTGAAGGCAGTCGCAGTGTTCATTTGGAGTTGCCACCTTTTACCTTGATTGGTGCGACGACTCGGGCTGGTATGCTCTCAAATCCGCTACGGGCACGTTTTGGGATTACGGGGCATATGGAGTATTATGCCCATGCTGACTTGACGGAAATTGTTGAGCGGACGGCAGATATTTTTGAGATGGAAATCGCTCATGAGGCAGCATCTGAATTAGCCCTACGTAGTCGTGGAACCCCTCGTATTGCCAATCGTCTCCTCAAACGCGTGCGCGATTTTGCCCAGATTATGGGGAATGGGGTTATCGATGATGTTATTACCGATAAGGCTTTGACTATGCTGGATGTTGACCATGAAGGTTTGGACTATGTGGATCAAAAAATCCTTCGCACCATGATTGAGATGTACGGTGGTGGTCCTGTTGGTCTAGGAACTCTTTCTGTTAACATAGCAGAAGAGCGTGAGACAGTTGAAGACATGTATGAGCCCTACTTGATTCAAAAAGGTTTTATCATGCGGACACGTTCTGGACGGGTGGCGACTGCTAAGGCATATGAGCATTTAGGGTATGAATATATTGAAAAATAAGGCTGAAATTTTAGACTCTTTCAGAGAAAATCCGGATATGATGGCTATTTTGACTATCATCCGAAACCTTGGTTTGAAAGACTCCTGGTTGGCAGCAGGTTCTGTCAGAAATTTTATCTGGAATCTCTTGTCAGAGAGACCAGCATTTGATCTTGAAACAGATGTAGATGTGATTTTCTTTGATCCGGATATTTCTTATGAGGAAACCTTGTCCTTAGAGAAAAAACTGCGAGAGGATTTTCCTCAGTACCAGTGGGAATTGAAAAATCAAGTCTATATGCACCAGCACAGCCCTCATACTACTCCCTATAGCAGCTCTTGTGATGCCATGAGTAAGTATCCAGAACGGTGTACGGCAGTTGGACTGCGCTTGAATGAAGAATCCGCTTTGGAGCTCTTTACTCCATACGGTTTGGAGGATATTTTGAATTTTCAAGTTCGTCCAACTCCTCATTTCTTAGAAAATGAAGACCGAATGGGACTTTATCGAACACGTCTATCCAAGAAAAATTGGCAGGAAAAATGGAAAAATTTGATTTTTAAAAATACTTAAGGAAACTTTAAGCTAGGAAGTGTATACTAAGTTCATAAGTTAAGAAGACCTTAACTTAAACTCCTAAAACTTTTTCATAATAATCTCCCTATAAAAAATAAAGTCGCCCAATCAGGCGGCTTATTTTTTTGAAAAATGGGCTTTGTGCCTGAGAATAATACTCAATGAAAATCAAAGTGCAAACTAGGAAGCTAGCCGCAGGCTGCTCAAAACACTGTTTTGAGGTTGCAGATAGAGCTGACGTGGTTTGAATTTGATTTTCGAAGAGTATAAATAGCTTAGTGATAGAAGAAAATAGGGAAATATGGTATAATGAAACGATAGATTTTTGAATAGGAATAAGATCATGTTTGGATTTTTTAAGAAAGATAAGGCTGTGGAAGTTGAGGTTCCGACACAGGTTCCTGCTCATATCGGCATCATCATGGATGGGAATGGCCGTTGGGCTAAAAAACGTATGCAACCGCGAGTCTTCGGACACAAGGCGGGCATGGAAGCATTGCAAACTGTGACCAAGGCAGCCAACAAACTGGGCGTTAAGGTTATTACAGTTTATGCTTTTTCTACAGAAAACTGGACCCGCCCAGATCAGGAAGTCAAGTTTATCATGAACTTGCCAGTAGAGTTTTATGATAATTATGTCCCGGAATTGCATGCTAATAATGTTAAGATTCAAATGATTGGGGAAACGGACCGCCTACCTAAGCAAACCTTTGAAGCTCTGACCAAGGCTGAGGAATTAACTAAGAACAACACAGGATTAATTCTTAATTTTGCCCTCAACTATGGTGGACGTGCTGAGATTACACAGGCTCTTAAGTTGATTTCTCAGGATGTTTTAGATGCCAAAATCAACCCAGGTGACATCACAGAGGAATTGATTGGTAATTATCTTTTTACTCAGCATTTGCCTAAGGACTTACGAGACCCAGACTTGATTATCCGTACTAGTGGAGAATTGCGTTTGAGCAATTTCCTTCCATGGCAGGGAGCCTATAGTGAGCTCTATTTTACGGACACCTTGTGGCCTGATTTTGACGAGATAGCCTTGCAGGAAGCCATTCTTGCCTACAATCGTCGTCATCGCCGATTTGGAGGAGTTTAGGAGGAAATATGACACAGGATTTACAGAAAAGAACCTTGTTTGCAGGGATTGCCCTGGCTATTTTCCTACCAATTTTAATGATTGGTGGCCTCTTGCTTCAGATAGCAATTGGAATCATAGCCATGCTAGCCATGCATGAACTTTTGAAGATGAGAGGTCTAGAGACCATGACGATGGAGGGCCTCTTAACCCTCTTTGCAACCTTTGCTTTGACCATTCCCTTGGAGAATTACCTGACTTTTTTACCAGTTGATGGGAATGTGGTTGCCTATAGTGTGTTGATTTCAATTATGTTAGGAACGACTGTTTTTAGCAAGTCTTATACGATTGAGGATGCTGTTTTCCCGCTTGCTATGAGTTTCTACGTGGGCTTTGGTTTTAATGCTCTATTAGATGCTAGAATTGCAGGTTTAGATAAGGCACTATTAGCCTTATGTATCGTCTGGGCGACAGACAGTGGTGCCTATCTTGCTGGGATGAACTATGGTAAACGAAAATTAGCTCCGACAGTTTCTCCAAATAAAACCTTTGAGGGTGCCTTGGGTGGTATTTTAGGTGCGATTTTAGTAACTATTATCTTTATGATGTTTGACAGTACAGTTGCTCTTCCGTATGGAATTTACAAGATGTCAGTCTTTGCTATTTTCTTTAGCATTGCTGGACAATTTGGTGATTTACTAGAAAGTTCGATCAAGCGTCACTTTGGTGTTAAGGATTCTGGGAAATTTATCCCTGGACATGGTGGTGTTTTGGATCGTTTCGATAGTATGTTGCTTGTATTTCCAATCATGCACTTGTTTGGACTCTTTTAATCAAAAGACGGAGGAAATACTATGCTCGGAATTTTAACCTTTATTCTGGTTTTTGGGATTATTGTAGTAGTGCACGAGTTCGGACACTTCTACTTTGCCAAGAAATCAGGGATTCTAGTGCGTGAATTTGCCATCGGCATGGGACCCAAGATCTTTGCTCATATTGGCAAGGACGGGACGGCCTATACCATTCGAATCTTGCCTCTGGGAGGCTACGTTCGTATGGCAGGTTGGGGTGATGATACAACTGAAATCAAGACAGGAACTCCTGTCAGTTTGACGCTTACTGATGATGGTAAGGTTAAACGCATCAATCTTTCAGGTAAAAAATTAGATCAAACAGCTCTCCCTATGCAGGTGACACAGTTTGATTTTGAAGACAAGCTCTTTATCAAAGGATTGGTTCTGGAAGAAGAAAAAACATTTGCAGTGGATCACGATGCAACGGTTGTGGAAGCAGATGGTACTGAGGTTCGAATTGCTCCCTTGGATGTTCAATATCAAAATGCGACTATCTGGGGGAAACTCATTACTAATTTTGCAGGCCCTATGAACAACTTTATCTTAGGGGTTGTTGTTTTCTGGATTTTAATCTTCATGCAGGGTGGTGTCAGAGATGTTGATACCAACCAGTTCCATGTCATGCCCCAAGGGGCCTTGGCTAAGGTGGGAGTGCCAGAAACGGCACAAATTACCAAGATTGGCTCACATGAGATTAACAACTGGGAAAGCTTGATTCAGGCTGTGGAAACAGAAACCAAAGATAAGACGGCCCCGACTTTGGATGTGACTATTTCTGAAAAGGGGAGTGACAAACAAGTCACTGTTACACCCGAAGAAAGTCAAGGCCGTTACCTTCTAGGTGTTCAACCGGGGATTAAGTCAGATTTTGTATCCATGTTTGTAGGTGGTTTTACAACTGCTACTGACTCGGCCCTCCGAATTCTCTCAGAACTGAAAAATTTGATTTTCCAACCGGATTTGAACAAGCTGGGTGGACCTGTTGCCATCTTTAAGGCAAGTAGTGATGCTGCTAAAAATGGAATTGAGAATGTCTTGTACTTCTTGGCAGTGATTTCCATCAATATCGGGATTTTTAATCTTATTCCGATTCCAGCTCTGGATGGTGGTAAGATTGTGCTCAATATCCTGGAAGCCATCCGCCGCAAACCATTGAAACAAGAAATTGAAACCTATGTCACCTTGGCCGGAGTGGTCATCATGGTTGTCTTGATGATTGCTGTGACCTGGAATGACATCATGCGACTCTTTTTTAGATAATCGAGGAATATTATGAAACAAAGTAAAATGCCTATCCCAACGCTTCGCGAAATGCCAAGCGATGCTCAAGTTATTAGCCATGCTCTTATGTTGCGAGCTGGTTATGTTCGTCAAGTCTCAGCAGGTGTTTATTCTTACTTACCACTTGCCAACCGTGTGATTGAAAAAGCCAAAAACATCATGCGCCAAGAATTTGATAAGATTGGTGCAGTTGAGATGTTGGCTCCTGCCCTTCTCAGTGCAGAATTGTGGCGCGAATCAGGCCGTTATGAAACCTACGGTGAAGACCTTTATAAACTAAAAAACCGTGAAAAATCAGACTTTATCCTAGGTCCAACTCACGAAGAAACCTTTACAGCTATTGTCCGTGATTCTGTTAAGTCTTACAAGCAATTGCCACTTAACCTTTACCAAATCCAGCCTAAGTATCGTGATGAAAAACGCCCACGTAATGGACTTCTCCGTACACGTGAGTTTATCATGAAGGATGCGTACAGTTTCCACGCTAACTATGATAGCTTGGACAGTGTTTATGATGAGTATAAGGCTGCTTATGAGCGTATTTTCACTCGTAGTGGTTTAGATTTCAAGGCTATCATTGGTGACGGTGGAGCCATGGGTGGTAAGGACAGCCAAGAATTTATGGCCATTACTCCTGCTCGTACAGACCTTGACCGCTGGGTTGTCTTGGACAAGTCAGTTGCCTCATTTGATGAAATTCCTGCAGAAGTGCAAGAAGAAATCAAGGCAGAATTGCTTAAATGGATGGTTTCTGGTGAAGATACCATTGCCTACTCAAGTGAGTCTAGCTATGCAGCTAACTTAGAAATGGCAACAAACGAGTACAAACCAAGCAACCGTGTCGTTACGGAAGAAGAAGTAACTCGAGTGGAAACACCAGGTGTTAAATCTATTGACGAAGTCGCAACCTTCCTTAACATCCCAGAAGAACAAACAATCAAAACCCTCTTCTACATGGCAGATGGTGAGCTTGTTGCAGCCCTTCTAGTTGGAAATGACCAACTCAATGAAGTCAAGTTGAAAAACCACTTGGGAGCAGATTTCTTTGACGTTGCTAGCGAAGAAGAAGTGGCAAATGTTGTTCAAGCAGGATTTGGTTCACTTGGACCAGTTGATTTGCCAGAGAATGTTAAAATTATTGCAGATCGTAAGGTGCAAGATGTTCGCAATGCAGTTGTTGGTGCTAACGAAGATGGCTACCACTTGACTGGTGTGAATCCAGGTCGTGATTTTACTGCAGAATATGTGGATATACGTGAAGTTCGTGAGGGTGAAATTTCTCCAGACGGACAAGGTGTCCTTAACTTTGCGCGTGGTATCGAAATTGGTCACATCTTTAAACTCGGCACTCGCTATTCAGCAAGCATGGGAGCAGATGTTTTGGATGAAAATGGCCGTGCTGTGCCAATTATCATGGGATGCTACGGTATCGGTGTTAGCCGTCTCCTTTCAGCAGTGATGGAGCAACACGCTCGCCTCTTTGTTAACAAAACGCCAAAAGGTGAATACCGTTACGCTTGGGGAATCAACTTCCCTAAAGAATTGGCGCCATTTGATGTTCACTTGATCACTGTCAATGTCAAGGACGAAGAAGCGCAAGCCTTGACAGAAAAGCTTGAAGCAAGCTTGATGGGAGCTGGTTACGAAGTCTTGACAGACGACCGCAACGAACGTGTCGGAGTCAAATTCAGCGATAGTGACTTGATTGGATTGCCAATCCGTATCACTGTTGGGAAGAAAGTAGCCGATTGCATCGTAGAAGTGAAGATTAAAGCGACTGGTGACACCATCGAAGTTCATGCAGATAACTTGCTTGAAACGCTTGAAATTCTCAGCAAGAAATAAAAACTATAATCAGAAGAAAAACAAGGAAAAAATGTAACTAGTTTTTACCTTGTTTTTTCTATATAATGGGAAAAATGACTAGATAAAGAGGTAAATGTATGCTAAGATTTCCAAAGGATTTTGTCTGGGGATCCTCTACTTCTGGACCACAAACAGAAGGACGTGTAGCTGGTGACGGTAAGGGAGATAATCTCTGGGATTATTGGTACCAAGTGGAGCCAAATCGCTACTATAATGGGATTGGTCCAGATAAAACATCAACCTTTTATGAAAATTGGGAAAAGGATATTGAGCTACTGTTAGAAACTGGTCACACGGCCTTTCGGACTTCTATTCAGTGGTCTCGTATTTTCCCGCAAGGTCGTGGAGAAGTCAATCCTCAAGGGGTGGCTTTCTACCGTCAGGTCTTTGAGGCTATTAAGGCCAAGGGGATTCGTCTTTTAGTCAATCTTTATCATTTTGATTTGCCTTTTGCCCTTCAAGAGGATGGTGATGGTTGGGAAAATAAGGCGACTGTTTCAGCCTATGAAGACTATGCTCGTTTTTGTTTTGAGACTTATGGAGATTTAGTGGATCAATGGATTACCTTTAACGAGCCCATCGTTCCAGTAGAATTTGGATATTTTTACGATGCCCATTATCCACATAAGGTGGATGCAGAGGCAGCCGTTAAAGTAGCTTATCATACACAATTGGCCAGCAGTCGGGTGGTTAAGGCTTGTCATGAACTTTTGCCAGATTCCAAGATTGGGATTGTTCTCAACTTGACACCGGCTTATCCACGTAGCCAGCATCCTGCTGATGTCAAGGCAGCTCGCATTGCGGACCTCTTTCAGGCCCAATCTTTCTTAGATCCATCCGTTTTGGGTACTTATCCACAGGAGTTGGTAGAAATCTTACATGAATACGGTCTCTTGCCTGATGCTACAGAGGAGGAGTTGGATCTCATTCGTGACAATACGGTGGACTTCCTTGGTGTCAACTACTATCAACCTTTGCGTGTTATGGCACCTCGATTTGCGAAGCATCCAGAGAGTCCACTCTTACCAGAACATTTTTACGAGCCTTATGTGATGCCTGGACGTAAAATCAATCCTCATCGTGGCTGGGAGATTTATGAGCAAGGGATTTATGACATTGCCCAAAATATCAAGGAAAATTATGGTAATATTGAGTGGATGTTGACAGAGAATGGTATGGGTGTTGAAGGGGAAGAAAAATTCCGTCAAGATGGAATGATTCAAGATGATTACCGTATTGACTTTGTAAAAGGTCATCTTCGTGAACTTCACCGTGCCATTGAAGACGGAGCCAATTGTAAGGGCTACTTGATTTGGACCTTTATCGATTGCTGGTCATGGCTCAATAGCTATAAAAATCGCTATGGCTTGGTCGAATTAGACTTGGAAACGCAAGAACGTCGTCTGAAGAAATCAGGGCACTGGTTCAAGGAATTAAGCGATAATAATGGATTTTAAAAAGGACTCTGACTGATTATCCTAATTGGTCAGAGTTTTTTTGCTTACAGGAGCATAATTTGAACTATACCAATTTTAACTCTTGACAAGTGAAAGAAACAAGTATATACTGTTTTTGCTGATTCTATAAAAGAGGAATTAGACTATACCAATTTTAAGGAGAAAGCACAGCTGGTCTGTGTCGTATATACTATGTGTGGAATTGTTGGTGTTGTTGGAAACACAAATGCAACTGATATTTTGATTCAAGGGCTTGAAAAGCTCGAATACCGTGGCTATGATTCTGCGGGGATTTTTGTCCTAGGTGGTGCTGAAAATCACCTAGTCAAGGCTGTCGGTCGTATCGCAGAATTATCTGCCAAGACAGCTGGTGTTGAGGGTACAACTGGTATCGGACATACTCGTTGGGCGACTCACGGGAAACCAACGGAAGACAATGCTCACCCACACCGCTCTGAGACAGAACGTTTTGTCTTGGTTCACAATGGAGTGATTGAGAACTACCTTGAAATCAAGGAAGAATACCTTGCAGGTCACCACTTCAAAGGGCAAACAGATACGGAAATCGCCGTTCACTTGATTGGAAAATTTGCGGAAGAAGATGGCTTGTCAGTTCTTGAAGCCTTCAAAAAAGCTCTTCACATCATCCGTGGTTCTTATGCCTTTGCCTTGGTTGACTCACAAGATCCTGAAGTCATCTACGTGGCTAAAAATAAATCACCACTTTTGATTGGTCTTGGGGAAGGGTACAACATGGTTTGTTCAGACGCCATGGCTATGATTCGTGAAACCAACCAATACATGGAAATTCATGACCAAGAGTTGGTCATCGTCAAGGCTGATAGTGTGGAAGTTCAAGACTATGATGGCAACAGTCGTGAGCGTGCTAGCTACACTGCTGAACTTGACTTGTCTGATATCGGTAAGGGAACTTATCCTTACTACATGCTCAAGGAAATCGACGAGCAACCAACGGTGATGCGTAAACTCATCCAAGCCTACACAGATGAGGCTGGTCAAGTTGTCGTAGACCCAGCTATCATCAAGGCTGTTCAAGACGCAGACCGTATCTACATCCTTGCAGCTGGGACATCTTACCACGCAGGATTTGCTTCTAAGAAAATGCTGGAAGAATTGACAGATACACCAGTTGAACTTGGAATCTCATCTGAGTGGGGCTACGGTATGCCACTTCTCAGCAAGAAACCACTCTTCATCTTTATCAGCCAGTCTGGTGAAACAGCGGATAGCCGTCAGGTTTTGGTTAAGGCTAATGAAATGGGAATCCCAAGCTTGACAGTGACAAATGTCCCAGGTTCAACCCTTTCACGTGAAGCCAACCATACCATGCTCCTTCATGCAGGTCCTGAAATTGCCGTGGCATCAACCAAGGCCTATACAGCACAAATCGCAGCACTTGCCTTCCTTGCAAAAGCTGTCGGAGAAGCAAATGGCAATGCCAAAGCCCAAGCCTTTGACCTGGTTCATGAGTTGTCTATCGTAGCTCAATCTATCGAATCAACTCTTTCAGAGAAAGAAACCATTGATGCTAAGGTTCGCGACCTTCTTGAAACAACTCGCAATGCCTTTTACATTGGACGTGGGCAAGACTACTATGTAGCAATGGAAGCTAGTCTCAAACTCAAAGAGATTTCTTACATCCAATGTGAAGGTTTTGCGGCAGGAGAACTCAAGCACGGAACCATTGCCTTGATTGAAGAAGGAACGC
>CAUQIK010000023.1:0-25518 GCA_963518035.1 uncultured Streptococcus sp.
GTTGAAGAACGTATCGACGTATTCGGTTCAGAAGGTAAAGCTTAATCTAGCTGAATAATATAGAATAGAAACCTGCCCATGAGGGTGGGTTTTTTTGGTGTTTTAAGGAAACTATTAAACCAGAATTTTGGACTAATACTCTTCGAAAATCTCTTCAAACCACGTCAGCTTTATCTGCAACCTCAAAGCTGTGCTTTGAGCTACCTGCATCTAGCTTCCTAGTTTGCTCTTTGATTCTCATTGAGTATAAAAATACCACTTTAAGAGAAAAATTTTCAATTTCATAAACTTTAAGCAAACGCTTGCATTCTAGTTTTTATTGGACTATAATAGATTGGTGTAAAGACTTCTGTAATAATATTGAGAAGGTGTAGAAAGTAAGGATTTAGAATATTTGTAGTCAAAAATACAATGTTGCTATTCCTTACCATAGGGAGATAGATATGGCAATGATAGAAGTGGAACATCTTCAGAAAAATTTTGTGAAGACTGTTAAGGAACCGGGCTTGAAGGGGGCTTTACGCTCTTTTATTCATCCTGAAAAGCAGACCTTTGAAGCGGTCAAGGATTTGACCTTTGAGGTCCCAAAAGGACAAATTTTAGGATTTATCGGGGCTAATGGTGCTGGGAAGTCGACAACCATTAAAATGCTGACAGGGATTTTAAAACCGACATCTGGTTTTTGTCGGATTAACGGCAAGATTCCCCAGGACAATCGTCAAGATTATGTCAAGGATATTGGGGTTGTTTTTGGACAACGCACCCAGCTATGGTGGGATTTGGCCCTGCAAGAGACCTACACGGTTTTAAAAGAGATTTACGATGTGCCAGACTCGCTCTTTCATAAGCGTATGGACTTTTTGAATGAAGTCTTGGATTTGAAGGACTTTATCAAGGATCCCGTGCGGACTCTTTCACTGGGTCAAAGGATGCGGGCGGATATTGCAGCTTCCTTGCTTCACAATCCTAAAGTTCTCTTTTTAGATGAGCCGACCATTGGTTTGGACGTCTCGGTCAAGGATAATATTCGTCGGGCTATTACTCAGATCAATCAGGAGGAAGAAACCACCATTCTCTTGACCACTCACGACCTGAGCGACATTGAGCAACTCTGTGATCGGATTTTCATGATAGACAAGGGGCAGGAGATTTTTGATGGAACGGTTAGCCAGCTCAAGGAAACCTTTGGAAAGATGAAGACTCTTTCTTTTGAACTGCTACCAGGTCAAAGTCATCTCGTCTCTCACTATGAAGGTCTACCTGATATGGCCATTGATAGACAAGGGAATAGTCTCAACATTGAATTCGATAGTTCTCGCTACCAGTCAGCTGACATTATCAAGCAAACCCTGTCTGATTTTGAAATCCGAGATTTGAAGATGGTAGATACGAATATTGAGGATATTATCCGTCGCTTCTATCGAAAGGAGCTCTAAGATGGTCAAATTGTGGAGACGTTATAAACCCTTTATCAATGCAGGTGTTCAAGAGTTGATTACCTATCGAGTCAACTTTATTCTCTATCGGATCGGCGATGTCATGGGTGCTTTTGTGGCTTTTTATCTCTGGAAGGCTGTCTTTGATTCTTCGCAAGAGTCCTTGATTCAGGGCTTTAGTATGGCAGATATCACCCTCTACATCATTATGAGTTTTGTGACCAATCTTCTGACTAGGTCAGATTCGTCCTTTATGATTGGGGAGGAGGTCAAGGATGGTTCCATTATCATGCGCTTGTTGAGACCGGTGCATTTTGCGGCCTCTTATCTCTTCACTGAACTTGGTTCCAAGTGGTTGATTTTTATATCTGTTGGACTGCCATTTTTAAGTGTCATTGTTTTGATGAAAGTCTTATCGGGGCAAGGTATTGTAGAAGTGCTGGGCTTAACTGTTCTATATCTTTTTAGCTTAACGCTAGCCTACCTGATTAACTTTTTCTTTAATATCTGCTTTGGATTTTCTGCCTTTGTGTTTAAAAATCTATGGGGTTCCAATCTACTAAAGACTTCCATAGTGGCCTTTATGTCTGGGAGTTTAATTCCCTTGGCTTTCTTTCCCAAGGTGGTATCAGATATTTTGTCCTTTCTGCCTTTTTCATCCTTGATTTATACTCCGGTTATGATTATTGTTGGGAAATACGATGCTAGTCAGATTCTTCAGGCACTCGCTTTGCAGTTTTTCTGGCTCTTAGTGATGGTGGGGGTGTCTCAGTTGATTTGGAAACGAGTCCAGTCCTTTATTACCATTCAGGGAGGTTAGTATGAAAAAATATCAACGCATGCATCTGATTTTTATCAGACAATACATCAAGCAAATCATGGAATACAAGGTGGATTTTGTGGTTGGTGTGCTGGGAGTTTTTCTAACTCAAGGCTTGAACCTCTTATTTCTCAATGTCATTTTTCAACATATTCCATCCCTAGAAGGTTGGACTTTTCAAGAAATCGCCTTTATCTATGGATTTTCTTTGATTCCCAAGGGATTGGATCATCTCTTTTTTGACAATCTCTGGGCGCTAGGGCAACGCCTAGTCCGAAAAGGGGAGTTTGACAAGTATCTGACTCGTCCTATCAATCCGCTCTTCCATATACTCGTTGAGACCTTTCAGATTGATGCCTTGGGCGAGCTCTTGGTCGGTGGTATTTTACTAGCGACAACAGTATCAAGTATTGCTTGGACGCTTCCCAAATTCCTGCTTTTCCTAGTTTGTATTCCTTTTGCGACCTTGATTTATACTTCCTTAAAAATCGCGACAGCTAGTATCGCTTTTTGGACCAAGCAGTCAGGCGCCATGATTTACATTTTCTATATGTTTAATGATTTTGCCAAGTATCCCATTTCAATTTATAATTCAGCTCTTCGTTGGTTGATTAGCTTTATCGTGCCATTTGCCTTTACGGCCTACTATCCTGCTAGCTATTTCTTGCAGGACAAGGATGTAATCTTTAACATCGGAGGTTTGATATTGATTTCTCTGGTTTTCTTTGTCATTTCCCTTAAACTTTGGGATAGGGGCTTGGATGCCTACGAAAGTGCAGGATCCTAAGAGGAAGAAACTCAAAGCCTTGTCTCAGGACAGGCTTTTTCTAATAGGAATGAAAATTCCTTGACATCCATCCTCAGAGTGCTATACTGTAAGTGTAATCGCCGATTTAGCTCAGTTGGTAGAGCACCGCACTCGTAACGCGAAGGTCACAGGTTCAAACCCTGCAATCGGCAAAGTGATGAAACTCATTCGACTGGGTTTCTTTTTATTTTATCTTAACTATTGAACCACTTAGACTTATATTTAGACCAGATAGGCAAAAGGCCTTGTTCTTGAAAAACTCCTCTGCTATAATGTTTTTTGTAAGGGATGTGAGGTGTCACTATCAGATAACTCAAGTTCCTAAAAAAGAAATTGGAGATAAACAAATGAAAAAATTATTGGGGATTGTATTTTTGGTAGCAGCAGCGACAGTATTGTATTTTGGTTCTGTAGGCTGGCCAAGTTTAGATGTCAACCTCTGGTCACTGATTCCGGTAGGATTGTTTCTCTTTTTCACTCTAGAGAATCTTTTGAAAAAGGATTACAAGGCTAGTCTGATGTGTTTGATTATTGCCTTTATCATTGCGAATGCAATTTTGGACCTTTTGCCAATTTCAAGCGGATTGGTGATTGGAGCAGGTGTCCTAGCTTGTGTAGGTATTGGTTATCTATTTCCTGATAAAGAAGGAAAATAAGAAGGAAGAATGAACAAAGTCAAGATCTAACTGAAATATTTGTTGGCTCTTTTTCTATGTCTAAAAATGTAAGAAAGAATTTTTGGTGGTAAAAGATTATTTCTAGTTTACTTTTTGATTTTACATTATGTTAAGATAAGAAAAAATATTTTTGTTTGAGATAGTAAAAAGCTATTCTTTTTTAAAATGTCAAGTAGAGTCCGATGTCGTATTTGTTATAATAAATTTCGCTACGATACTCTCTGGAAATTCTCCAATTTTTATAAAAACCAATCCAAAACATTGTTTTTATCTGTATTCGATTGACAAATTTTTTATTGGTTATAAAATCGTATTATAAGATAAATATAATAAGTAGCTTGCTATCAGACAAAATGAAAGCGGTTACCAATAGGAGGATTACATGCAAAAAGGTAATTGGAACAAAAAGAGAGTCTATAGTATTCGAAAATTTTCAGTCGGTGCTTGCTCTGTGCTTATTGGAACATGTGCTCTATTATTGGGGGCGAGCCTTAGTCAGGCTTCTTCGGTATATGCCAACGAAAATACTGAAGAGATTGTGTCAACAAATAGGATTGAGCACCAACCTGAAAACAAGGTAGTTACTGATTTTTCAAGTGAACATAAAGCTGAAGGAGTTATGACTGAAAAAGCCAGTGAGCAACCTGTTAAAGCTGAAAATGTATCTCTAATGGAAAATGCGGATGGTAGTGATACTACAGTTAAACCTCAAGCAGAGCAACCTTTAGTTTCAGCGGCTAATAATCAAGTAGTTCCCTCAGAAGAAGGTAAGGCTGAAGTCGAAAACAAAACAGAAGAAGCGAACAAGCCTGAGGATAGCAAGAAGCTTGAAGAAACAAATAAGACTGAGGTAACGGATAAATCTGAAGATAAAAATAAATCTGAGGATAAGAAGAAATTTGAAGAAACAAATAAAGCAGAATCACAAGATCGTTCTGTTTCAAAAGATAAGCAAGAATTCAAATCTGCTACGAATGAAGTAGTTGATAAGTTAATTGAAGATAGAAACATTTCCTTCAACCAGAATTGGCACTTTAAACTAAATGCCAATGCAAAGGAAGCTGTTAAACCAGACGCAGATATTACTTCATGGAAAAAAATGGATCTTCCTCATGACTGGAGTATTCATTTTGATTTTGACCATGATTCTCCAGCTCAAAACGAGGGTGGTCAACTGAATGGTGGAGATGGCTGGTATCGGAAAACCTTTAAGTTAGACGAAAAGGACTTAAATAAAGATGTTCGTGTAACCTTTGATGGAGTTTACATGGATTCACAAGTATTCGTCAATGGTCAACTAGTTGGTCACTATCCAAACGGTTACAATCAATTTTCATATGACATTAGTAACTATCTCCATAAAGATGGGCGAGAAAATGTTATTTCTGTTCATGCAGTTAATAAGCAACCAAGTAGTAGATGGTATTCAGGAAGTGGTATCTATCGAGACGTATCATTACAAGTAACAGACAAGATTCATGTTGAAAAAAATGGGACAACTATTTTAACTCCAAAACTAGAAAGTCAACAAGGAGGAAAAGTTGAAACCCAAGTAAGCAGTAAAATTGTTAATACAGACAATAAAGACCATGAAATTGTAGCAGAGTATCAAATTTTTGAACGAGGTGGGAAGGCAGTTACAGAACTTGTTCGAACTGAGAGTAAAACTCTAAAAGCAAAACAAACCCTTCATTTGGATTCAGCATTAGAAGTTGAAAAACCAAAATTGTGGACAGTGTCATCTGATAAACCTGCTTTATATGAGATGGTAACTCGTGTTTATAAAGATGGTCAGCTTGTAGATGCTAAAAAAGATTTATTTGGTTATCGCTACTATAACTGGACTCCAGACCAAGGATTCTCTTTGAACGGTGAACACATCAAGTTCCATGGAGTTTCCTTGCACCATGATCACGGAGCGTTAGGAGCAGAAGAAAACTATAAGGCAGAATACCGTCGTCTGAAACAGATGAAGGAAATGGGAGTGAATTCGATTCGTACGACTCACAATCCAGCAAGTCCTCAGACCTTGCAAATTGCAGCCGAGCTTGGTTTGCTAGTTCAGGAAGAAGCCTTTGACACTTGGTATGGCGGTAAGAAACCATACGACTATGGTCGTTTCTTTGAAAAAGATGCTACCCATCCAGAGGCAAGAAAAGGTGAAAAATGGTCTGATTACGATCTTCGAACAATGGTAGAAAGAGATAAAAACAATCCTGCTGTTGTCATGTGGTCTATTGGTAACGAAATCGGTGAAGCAGATGGGAAAGCCCATTCACTAGCAACTGTCAAACGTTTGGTGAAAGTGGTGAAATCTGTTGATAAGACACGCTATGTAACCATGGGAGCTGATAAATTCCGTTTCGGAGATGGAACTGGGGACCATGAAAAGATTGCAGATGAACTGGATGCAGTTGGATTGAATTACTCTGAAGAAAATTATCAAACTCTTCATGCGAAACATCCGAAATGGCTCATTTATGGTTCAGAAACATCTTCAGCAACTCGTACAAGAGGAAGTTATTTCCATCCAGAGAGTGAGTGGGTAGGAAGTAACCAATATTGGCGTAATTACGAACAATCCGATTATGGTAATGATCGTGTTGGTTGGGGTAAAACTGCTACAGCATCATGGACCTTCGATAGAGATCATCCAGGCTATGCTGGACAATTCATTTGGACCGGTACGGATTATATTGGTGAACCAACACCATGGCACAATCAAAATAGTACACCAGTAAAAAGTTCCTACTTTGGTATTGTTGATACCGCAGGTATTCCAAAAAATGACTATTATCTCTACCAAAGTCAGTGGGTTTCTGCCAAGAAAAAACCAATGGTTCATTTACTTCCTCACTGGAACTGGGAAAAGACTGAATTGGCCGACAATGTTGCAGATGCTGAAAATCGAATCCCAGTTAGAGCTTATTCCAATGCTGCTAGTGTTGAGTTGTTCTTAAATAATGAGTCACTAGGTCTTAAAAAATTCAACAAAAAACAAACAAGTGACGGTCGTACATATCAAGAAGGTGAAAATCCTCAAGAGCTATACTTGGAGTGGAAAGTCGCTTATAAACCAGGAACTTTGGAAGCGGTAGCTCGAGATGAGTCTGGCAAGGAAATTGCTCGTGATAAGATTGTAACTGCTGGTGAACCTGCAGGTGTCCGTTTGGTTAAGGAAGAAAATGCAATCGCTGCAGATGGAAAAGATTTGACTTATATCTATTACGAAATTGTAGATAGCAAGGGTAATGTTGTGCCAACTGCTAACAATCTAGTTCACTTCCAACTTCATGGACAAGGTCAACTGGTTGGTGTGGATAATGGTGAGCAAGCTAGTCGTGAACGTTATAAAGAACAAGCAGATGGTTCTTGGATTCGTAGAGCCTTTAATGGTAAAGGGGTAGCGATTGTTAAATCGACTGATCAAGCAGGTAAATTTACCCTTACAGCATATTCAGGCTTGTTGAAATCAGATCAAGTTACAGTTTTTACAGGTAAGTCAGACCAGTCAGAAAAAACTGTTTTAGGAACAGAAATACCAAAAGTTCGGACAGTTTTAGGTCAAAAACTTAAAATGCCTCAGACAGTGCCATTTGTCTATAGTGATGGTAGTCGTGAAAAACGTCCTGTAACCTGGTCTAAAGCAGATGTCAGTCAAGCTGGAATTGTAACTATAAAAGGTGTGTCTGATGGGCGTGAAGTTGAGGCTCGTGTTGAAGTTCTTACAATTGCAAATGAACTTCCAGCTGTTAAACGCATGGCACCTGGAACAGACTTGAGCTCTGTGGATAAACTTGTTTCACTTGTTTCATCAGATGGTCGTATTCACAATTACGAAGTTGAAAATTGGGAAATTTCACCAGAAGATCAAGAGAAGTTGTCTACTCCAGGGGCACATATCCAGATGACTAGCCAATTGGGAGATAGAACTATCCACGCTACTTTGATAGTTGATGATGGTAAGGAATTGGCTCAAGTTACACCAACTATAGCAGTAGGTGGTGAAAGCGTTACGGAACTTTCAAATGAACATCCTGTCCATTATCATAAACTTTCTTATGGTGCAAAAATTCCAGAAGTCAGTGCTAGTGCTGAAAATGCTGATGTGAAGGTCGTTCAGGCAAATGAGTCAAATGGAATGCGTGCTAGTATCTATGTTCAACCTAAAGATGGTGGACAATTACAAACTTATGCGGTTCAGTTCCTTGTTGATTCTCCACAAATTGAAAGCTTGAGTCTCAGAGTGGATCAAGCTGCTAGTCTCAAAGAAGATCAAACTGTTAAAATGACAGTTTTAGCCCGTTATCAGGATGGAACTGAAGCTGTTTTACCAACCGATAAGGTGACTTTCTCAAGCCAAGGCGAGGGAGGAGTCTCTGTTAATAAGGGAATGCTAGAGTTGCATAAACCAGGTAGCCTCACTTTACAAGCTCAATATGAAGGTGCAAAGGGAGAACTTCCTCTAACGATTGCAGCAAATACTGAAGAGAAAGTCGTCCAGGCTATTCGTCCAGTTAACCTTGTGACAGATTTGCACCAAACACCAAATCTTCCATCGACAGTAACAGTTGAGTACGATAAAGGATTTCCAAAAGTTCATAAGGTGGTTTGGGATACGATTCCATCTGAAAAATTAAATCACTATCATACTTTCGAAGTTCTTGGTAAGGTTGAAGGATTGAATCAAGAAGCGCGTGCGACAGTATCAGTAGAAGGAATTGTATCAGTTGAAGATGTGAGCATTACAACACCAATTGCTGAAG
Source organism: uncultured Streptococcus sp. (assembly GCA_963518035.1). Lineage (GTDB taxonomy): Bacteria > Bacillota > Bacilli > Lactobacillales > Streptococcaceae > Streptococcus. The sequence continues at coordinate 8,508 of CAUQIK010000023.1, forward strand.
CACCAAGCTTGCCAGAGAGTGTCCGTACTTATTATTCAAATGGCCAAGTATCTTCAGCTAAGGTGGCTTGGGATACTATTGATGCAAGCCAGTATGCAAAAGAAGGAATCTTTACTGTAACAGGCCATGTGGAGGGAACGCAGCTGACAACGAAATTACATGTTCGTGTATCCAATCAAACAGAAATTGGCAATAATATTTCAGATCAATGGACAGGTTCAGAATTACCACTTGCCTTTGCATCAGATTCTCATTCTTATGACCCAGTATCTAATGTAAATGATAAAGTGATTTCTTACGGTGATCAGCCTGCAAATCGTTGGTCAAACTGGAAACGTTCTGAAGAAGCTTCAGTAGGGGTACTCTTTGGAGATTCAGGTATTTTGACAAAACGTTCGGTTGATAACTTGAATGTAGCCTTTTATGAAGATAGTGGTGTAGGTGCTCCAAAATCTTACGTCATTGAGTATTATGTTGGTGAAAAAGCTCCAACTGCACCGAAGAATCCTGGTTATGTAGAGGGTGAAAACCACGTATTTAATGACAGTAAAAATTGGAAACCAGTCACAAATCTTAAGGCTCCAGATCAGTTAAAAGCAGGAGAAATGAATCATTTCAGTTTTGACAAGGTAGATACCTACGCGGTACGTATTCGCATGACCAGAGCTGATGATAAACTTGGAACATCCATTACAGAATTACAAGTTTTCTCTAAAAAGGTAGCACCAGCTAAAGAGGCAACTACTAAGATTAAGGTGGCTGGAAAAGATCTTCCTCACTTTAATCCAGACTTAACAGATTACTATTTAGACTATAGTGATGGAAAAATTCCAGAAGTAACAGCTAGTATCACAAATAATGGCCTTGCTACAGTGGTTCCTAGCGTGAAAGAGGGCGATCCTGTCCGTGTTATTGTGAAAGCAGAAAATGGCGATATTCTTGGAGAATACAACCTTCACTTTACAAAAGATAAAGACTTGTTGGCTCGTAAACCAATTGCTGCTGCTAAACAGTCTCAATTGTTGCAACTGGGTCAACCTTTGGAATTGCCAAATAAGGTTCCTGTTTATTTCGCAGGTAAGAGCGGTTATGACGTAAAAGATTTGGCAGTTGAATGGGAAACAGTTCCTGCTTCTACCCTAAGCAAGGCTGGAGAATATACAATTAAAGGCCATGTAGTTGGTAGTGAAGTCCCAGTAGAATTATCTGTTCGAGTAACGGACAAGGTCGGTAGATCACTTTCTGATAATCCAGATTATCTTGCTACTCATAGTCAGGCTTTTGCTTCAGCTACTAATGATTTGGATGATAATTCGAACGACCGTGTAGACTATTTAAATGATAATGACCGAAATCAAGACAACCGTTGGACAAACTGGTCCGCTACTCCATCTGCTAATCCAGAAGTATCAGTTGGTGTTATCTTTAAAAAGAATGGTAAAATTGTGGATAGAAAGGTTTCACAAGCTAAACTAAACTTCTTTGCAGATAGTGGAACAGATGCCCCAGCTAAACTCGTATTGGAACGATACATCGGTCCTGACTTTGATGTTCCGGTTTACTATTCAAACTACAGCTACGAATCAAATCATCCATTTAATAACCCTGATAATTGGGAACTTGTTCCTTATTACGCAGACAAAGAAATTCAAGCTGGAAATGAGATCAATGTGACCTTTAAAGCTGTGACTACCAAAGCTATGAGATGGCGTATGGACAGAAAAGCAGATAAAAATGGGGTTGCACTAACTGAATTAAGTTTCCGAGCACCAAGTGAGCTTGCAAAAGAGAGCACAGAGGGAAGAATTTTAGTAGATGGTAAAGAGCTTCCTGACTTCTCTGAAAATCGTTTGGACTATGAATTGATTTATAAAGGGGAACGTCCAAAAATCACTGTAGAAGGGAAAGATCAAGTCACATCTACAATTGTGGATAGTGGAAATGAAAATCTTCCTGTATTAGTCCGTCTGGTATCAGAGAGTGGTAAGAATGTCAAAGAATACCGGATTAAATTGACTAAGGAAAAAGTGATAGACGCAAAACTTGTAGCTCCTGCTCAATATGACTTGCCTAGTCTTGAAGTGGTAGACAAAGAATTGAACTTCCAAACTCTTGAACAAAAAGACGATACTCTGTTTGAGGGAGAAGTTCGCCTGTTGCAAGAAGGTAAAGTTGGTAAGGAACGTATCTATACAGAAGTAACGACTGATGGCAAGAATAAAGAAAAATCACGTGAGATTCTGGAAGAACCTGTAAATAGAATTCTGTTGGTAGGTACTAAGAAGAAAACAAGTAACATTGAGACGCCGGCGGGTGGACATCAAGACAATGGTAGCAGTCAACCTACGGAACAAAAACCAGGAGCAAATCCGAATCCAAATATTGTCATTCCAAATCCATCAAATAATGGTGTGACAAGTAACAGTTCAGATTTTAAAAATCATCTATCAGTTGCTCCGAACATTGTGATACAAGCTCCTACTCAGGAAAGCAAAAAACCTGGATGGAACAAGGAAGATGGTAAATGGTATTATCGTCAACAAAATGGGGACTTGGCTAAGGGTTGGGTCAAAGATGGAGATACTTGGTATTACTTTGATCAAACAGGAAAAATGGAAACTGGCTGGATTAAAGATCAATCAGGTGCATGGTATTACTTGAATCAATCAGGTGCAATGTCATCTAATGAGTGGATTTTGGATCAAGATGGTAAGTGGTACTATGTTGATGCATCAGGTTCGATGAAGACAAGTCAATGGTTCCAAGTTGGAGACAAATGGTATTATGTTGATGCAAATGGATCCCTTGCTGTCAATACAGTAACTCCGGATGGTTATCAAGTAAATGAAAACGGTGAGTGGATCGGATAAGATTGATTTGAGGAATGTAACTTTTTCATAAGATTTATTCTGTGCAGTGTTCCCAAGCGAGACAAGTGAAGTCTCGCTTGGAAACGCTCTGCTCAAACGATTTTTAAACAAGAAAAAAGGATTTACCCAAGTCAAAAGGGTTAAATCCTTTATTTTTTATGTCTCATATAAGATTCAGCTAGAGGGCCATCAATTCAACAATCATCTCGATATACATGACAAGGGTTAATAAGAATCCTGCACGCCAGAAGAATTTGATGAATTTAGGATAGTAAAAGCTGCGTTTTTTCAAAAGGAAGAAAAAAACGAGAATAATGGCTAGGAGTGAGAGGGCTAGGCCCAGTCTAGGGAGGAAATTATGGGTAAAGGTTTTAGCCGTAATCAGGTAATACTCAAATACCAAGACTGGAAAAGCCAAATCCGCAAAGTTTCGTCCTAGTTTTTTTAATCTAAAAAGTTTGGTTATGATAATGCAGACTACTAAGGTCAATATCAATAATAAAATAGATGCTAATTTCATTAAAATCATATCCATATTGTATCATAAAAAATCGCTAAAGGAAACGAGAAACAGAGGAATTTATAGGAAAGTCAGGCTTTTGAGATTGTGGGTGTTTTTTGTTATAATGAAAGTTATGAAATCTTATAATACCTTGAATGATTATTATCGAAAACTCTTTGGAGAAAAGACTTTTAAAGTCCCTATTGATGCGGGGTTTGACTGTCCCAATCGTGATGGAACTGTGGCTCATGGGGGCTGTACTTTTTGTACGGTTTCAGGCTCTGGAGATGCTATCGTAGCACCGGATGCGCCTATCCGTGAGCAATTTTATAAGGAAATTGACTTTATGCACCGTAAGTGGCCGGATGTTCAGAAGTATCTGGTTTATTTTCAAAATTTTACCAACACCCATGAAAAGGTGGAAGTCATCCGAGAGCGCTATGAGCAGGCTATCAATGAGCCAGGTGTAGTAGGAATCAATATCGGAACGCGCCCAGATTGTTTACCAGACGAAACTATCGAATATTTGGCTGAGTTGTCGGAACGCATGCATGTGACGGTTGAATTGGGCTTGCAGACCACTTATGAAACAACCTCTGACTTGATTAACCGCGCCCACTCCTATGAATTATATGTGGAAACGGTCAAGCGCTTGAGAAAGTATCCAAAGATTGAGATTGTTTCTCATTTGATCAATGGACTTCCTGGTGAAACCCATGAGATGATGATTGAAAATGTCCGCCGCTGTGTTACGGATAACGATATTCAAGGGATTAAACTGCATTTACTCCATCTTATGACAAATACTCGTATGCAACGAGATTACCACGAAGGACGCTTGCAACTGATGAGTCAGGACGAATATGTCAAGGTTATCTGCGACCAATTGGAAATCATTCCCAAGCATATTGTCATTCATCGAATCACAGGAGATGCACCTAGGGATATGCTGATTGGGCCTATGTGGAGCCTCAATAAATGGGAAGTTCTCAACAGTATTGAGATGGAGATGCGACGTCGCGGAAGTGTTCAAGGATGCAAGGCTGTAAAACAGGAGTTTGAAAATGAAAAGACCACTTGAGATGGCACATGATTTTTTGGCTGAGGTTGTAACTCAGGACGATATCGTAGTGGATGCGACAATGGGAAATGGTCATGACACGCTTTTTCTAGCCAAGCTAGCTAAGCAAGTCTATGCCTTTGATATTCAGGAGCAAGCCTTGGAAAAGACCAAGGAGCGTTTGGGCCAGGCTGGAATGACAAATGCCCAGTTAATCTTGCAAGGCCATGAGACACTGGACCAGTTTGTGACAGAAGCCAAGGCAGGGATTTTTAATCTGGGATATCTGCCGTCAGCTGATAAGTCTGTCATTACCCGACCTCAGACAACGATTGAAGCCTTAGAAAAGCTGTGTGGCTTACTTGTCAAAGGTGGACGGATTGCTATCATGATCTACTATGGTCATGATGGAGGAGATATTGAGAGGGATGCTGTCTTGGAGTTTGTTAGCCAGTTGAACCAACAAGAGTACACAGTTGCCATTTACCGAACTTTAAACCAAGTCAACAACCCACCATTTTTAGTGATGATTGAGAAATTAGAGAGATATAGACATGGATAAACAATACCTACGTGAAAAGCTGGATGCCATGCGCCAGAATTTTGTTGAATCAACTCACCACGAACGAGCGGTGGGTGTGTTAGACCAAGCGCATATGAGCAAAAAAATGCTTAAAATCAAGAAAAAATTAGTTACTCTTGAAATGGAACGGTGCCAGAGAAAAATTGAGCACAAAGACTGTTCCAAGATTGACCAAAAAATCAAAGAGCAGAAGGAGATATTTGAATCCTGTTGTAAAAAAGATTAAGGAGGACGTGCGTGGAATTACTGATTTACCTCATCCTATTTTTACTGGTCTTGATTGTCTCAAGTACAACCAATAAGCTCCTGCCCTTTTTGCCCCTCCCTTTGGTGCAAATTCTTTTGGGAATCGTGATTGGTCTCTTTTTACCCAATACCAACTTTCACCTCAATACAGAGTTGTTTTTGGCACTGGTTATTGGGCCCTTGCTTTTCCGAGAGTCTGAAGAAGCGGATATTACGGCTATTTTAAAACACTGGCGAATCATTGTTTATCTCATATTTCCAGTGATTTTCATCTCGACCTTGAGTTTGGGTGGCTTAGCCCATCTTCTTTGGTTCAGCCTTCCCTTGGCAGCTTGCTTGGCTGTTGGGGCAGCTCTTGGCCCTACGGACTTGGTGGCTTTTGCCTCTCTTTCGGAGCGTTTTAGCTTTCCTAAGCGCGTGTCTAATATCCTTAAAGGTGAAGGACTCTTGAATGACGCATCTGGCTTGGTAGCCTTTCAGGTAGCTTTGACAGCTTGGACAACTGGAACCTTTTCCCTTGGGCAAGCGAGTAGTTCGCTCATCTTTTCAATCCTAGGCGGTTTTTTGATTGGCTTTTTAACAGCCATGACCAACCGTTTCCTCCATAGTTTCTTGCTAAGTGTGAGAGCAACGGATATTGCCAGCGAGCTTTTATTAGAATTGAGTTTGCCTCTGGTGACTTTCTTCCTGGCAGAAGAAGTCCACGTTTCAGGGATTATTGCCGTTGTAGTTGCTGGGATTTTAAAGGCAAGCCGTTTTAAGAAAATTACGCTCCTCGAAGCCCAAGTGGATACGGTGACCGAGACGGTCTGGCATACAGTGAACTTTATGCTCAACGGTTCTGTCTTTGTGATTTTAGGGATGGAGTTGGAAATGATAGCAGAACCTATCTTGACCAATCCAATCTATAATCCCTTACTGTTATTGGTATCTCTTATAGCCCTTACCTTTGTCCTCTTTGCCATTCGTTTTGTCATGATTTATGGCTATTATGCCTATAGGACTAGACGTCTCAAGAAAAAGCTAAATAAATATATGAAGGACATGCTTCTCTTAACCTTCTCAGGTGTTAAGGGAACGGTGTCGATTGCTACGATTCTTCTGATACCAAGTAATCTAGAGCAGGAGTATCCTCTCTTGCTATTCCTTGTCGCAGGTGTGACGCTTGTAAGCTTTTTAACAGGCCTCGTGGTCTTGCCTCATCTTTCTGATGAACAGGAAGAAAGCAAGGACTATCTCATGCATATCGCCATTTTGAATGAAGTAACGCTAGAGTTGGAAAAAGAGTTGGAAGATACCAGAAATAAGCTTCCTCTCTATGCAGCCATTGATAATTATCATGGACGTATTGAAAATCTCATCCTGAGTCAAGAAAATAAGGGAGCTCAAGAAGACTGGGAGGCCTTGAAACTTCTCATCCTCAGTATTGAAAGTGATGGTTTAGAACAGGCTTACGAAGAGGACAAGATGAGTGAGCGTGCCTATCGAGTCTACCAACGTTATTTGAAAAACATGGAACAAAGTATCAATCGCAAGTTTGCGTCACGATTGACCTATTATTTCCTTGTTTCCTTGCGGATTTTACGTTTTCTGCTTCATGAAGTCTTTACCTTAGGTAAGACCTTCCGCAGTTGGAAAAATGAAGAATCACAGAAACTAAGAGCCCTTGACTATGACCAAATTGCAGAGCTCTATCTAGAAAATACAGAGATGATTATCGAAAGTCTGGAGAACCTAAAAGGGGTTTATAAGAGTTCTTTAATCAGCTTCATGCAGGATTCTCGTCTCCGAGAAACAGCTATTATCACCAGTGGTGCCTTTGTCGAACGGGTTATCAATCGCGTCAAGCCCAACAATATCGATGAAATGCTGAGAGGCTATTATCTGGAGCGCAAGTTGATTTTCGAATACGAAGAAAAACGATTGATTACGACCAAGTATGCCAAGAAGTTACGACAAAATGTAAATAACTTAGAGAACTATTCCTTGAAGGAAGCTGCCAATACCCTGCCTTATGATATGGTGGAATTGGTAAGAAGAAATTAATCAAGAGTGTAAGTGAAGGAGTGTGACATGAAGAAGTGGTGGAAAGCGATGATAGACAAGCCGTTATTAAAAGCTTTTTTACATTATTATCAAGCATCAGATAGTGAGTTGACCAGTGTCGCAGTAGCCTACTATTGGTTGATTTCGATTTTTCCACTTCTTTTGGTGGTGGTTAATATCCTCCCTTATTTTCAGATTCCAGTTTCTAATTTTTTAAAGGTTGTCAATGAATTTTTGCCCGATACCATGTATGATGTGGTCGCAAAGATTATCACAGAAGTGCTAACGCAACCTTCAACAGGCTTATTGAGTTTTGCGGTTTTGTCAGCCCTCTGGACCTTTTCAAAATCCATGAATTTCCTACAGAAAGCCTTTAATAAAGCTTACGGAGTAGCTAAAAATCGTGGGATGATTTCTCATCAACTCATGAGTTTGTTTGTCAGTTTTGGTCTGCAGATTCTCTTTGCCTTAGCTCTTTTTCTGAGTGTCTTTGGTCGCATGCTTCTCAACCTTATCAAAAGTTACTGGAAATCAGATAGTCCTCTCTTTGATTATCTGCAAGACCTAACAGGCCCCTTGGTCTATGCCTTGATTTTTGCAATCTTGGTCATGCTTTATTATTTCCTGCCTAATGTTAAGGTCCGACGGATTCGATATGTATTGCCAGGTAGTGCCTTTGTCTTATTGACTCTGGCCTTACTGCTCAATATCTTTTCAGTCTATATTAACAATTATGTCAATCACCTAGTGGACGTGCGTTTTTTCAGTTCCGTCGTCGTGGTGGTCATGATGTTCTGGTTTATTCTCATCGCTAAGATTTTGATTATCGGTGCGGTGATCAATGCCAGTGTTCAGAGTTTGAAAGATCCGAGCTTGAGAATAAATTAACTCATTTTCTATCCATTACAAAACGCATACTATCAAGGTTTTATAATACCTGATAATATGCGCTTTTTGATTATGACAATTAATAGATAAACATGGCATCACCGAAACTGAAGAAGCGGTAGTGTTCTTGAATGGCATGGTGATAAGCGTCTAAGACTAATTCACGGCCTGCAAAGGCAGAAACCAACATGACCAGAGTTGATTTTGGCAGGTGGAAGTTGGTTGAGAAGGCATCCACGACCTTCCACTCATAGCCAGGTTTGATAAAGATATTGGTCCAGCCAGAATCTGCTTGGATTTGCCCATCAAACTTGGAACCAATAGTCTCCAAGGTGCGGATAGAAGTGGTTCCGACAGCGATGACGCGGCCCCCATTTTCCTTGACAGAGCGAAGAGTGGCAGCCGCTTCCTCAGAAAGCTGATAGAATTCTGAGTGCATTTCGTGTTCGTCCAGATTGTCAACTGAAACAGGTCTAAAGGTTCCGAGTCCGACATGAAGAGTCAGATAGACTAGATGAACACCCTTAGCTTGGATTTCTGCTAGCAGTTCTTTGGTGAAGTGCAATCCAGCAGTCGGTGCAGCAGCAGAGCCACTTTCCTTGGCGTAAACAGTTTGATAGCGTTCGCGGTCATCCAATTTTTCGTGGATATAAGGTGGTAATGGCATTTCTCCCAGACTTTCCAAAACTTCTAGGAAAATTCCTTGGTATTCAAAGCGGACAATACGGCCCCCGTGGGTCAATTCTTCCATAACGACTGCGCTGAGGCGACCATCACCAAAGCTGACACGAGTACCAACCTTGAGGCGTTTGGCAGGTTTAGCCAGAACTTCCCACTCATCTCCAGCAGTATTTTTGAGTAGGAGTAGTTCCACATGACCTCCAGTTTCTTCCTTTTGACCATAGAGGCGGGCAGGGAGAACACGGGTATCGTTCATAACAAGGGCATCACCAGGTTCCAGCATATCAATAATAGAGTGGAAGTGTTTGTCCTGCATTTCTCCCGTCTCACGGTTGACAATGAGGAGTTTAGAGGCATCTCGTTTTTCAAGGGGCGTTTGGGCAATCAATTCCTCGGGTAAGTGGAAATCAAAATCAGCTGTATTCATATATCTGTTCATTCTTTCTAAGTTCTAATCCTATCCATTATAACATGTTTCAAGTTTGGGCGCTCTTTTTTTAGAAATTAAATCGTTTTCACTTGACAAAAATTGGTCTATACCATATAATAAATATAGATTAAAACGGAGGATGAAAAGATGAAAGTTATTAAAGTTGAAAACCAAATCGAAGGTGGAAAAGTTGCTTTTGAGATTTTGAAGGAAAAATTGGCCAATGGAGCTCAAACACTAGGACTTGCGACTGGAAGCAGTCCACTTGAATTTTACAAGGAAATTGTTGAGAGTGACCTTGATTTTTCAAATCTAACCAGTGTCAACCTTGATGAGTATGTAGGACTTGATGGAGACAATCCTCAGTCTTACCGTCACTTCATGCAAGAAAACTTGTTCAACCAAAAACCATTTAAAGAAAGTTTCTTGCCTCGTGGGGTTAAGGATCATGCTGAAGCTGAAGTTGAACGCTACAACCAAATTTTGGCTGACCATCCAGTTGACCTGCAAATCTTGGGAATTGGTCGCAATGGACATATCGGATTTAATGAACCTGGTACTCCATTTGACAGTCAAACACATCTTGTGGAGCTTGACCAGTCTACCATCGAAGCTAATGCTCGCTTCTTTGACAAGATTGAAGATGTTCCAACTCAAGCCATTTCAATGGGAATTAAAAACATTTTGGATGCCAAGTCTATTATTCTTTTTGCTTATGGTGAGTCGAAAGCAGAAGCCATTGCCGGAACAGTGTCTGGCCCAGTTACTGAGTCTCTACCAGCAAGTAGCTTACAAAATCACCCTGATGTGACCATCATTGCAGATGCTGAAGCGCTCAGCTTACTTGAAAAATAAAAAGCAATGTTCTATTGAACGCTTTCAACTCTTGTATAAATGTAAGAAAAAATCAAAATTAAACCGCATTTTTGCTTGACAATTATTCCTTTTACGTGTAGAATAAAATAGATATTGAACTTGAAGGGAGTGAAAAAAATGTCTAAAACAGTAGTACGTAAGAATGAATCTCTTGACGATGCACTTCGTCGTTTCAAACGTGCGGTTACTAAAGCTGGTACTCTTCAAGAAACACGCAAACGTGAATTCTATGAAAAACCTTCTGTAAAACGTAAACGTAAATCAGAAGCAGCTCGTAAACGTAAAAAATTCTAATTAGAAATGAAAGGCTGGAGAAATCTAGTCTTTTTTCTTTTAATACTCTTCGAAAATCTCTTCAAACCATGTCAACGTCGCCTTGCCGTAGGTATATGTAACTGACTTCGTCAGTCTTATCTGTTACCTCAAAACAGTGTTTTGAGCAACCTGCGGCTAGTTTCCTAGTTTGCTCTTTGATTTTCATTGAGTATAAATAAATACTTCAAAGCCTGCAAAAATCTGAAACTTCTAAGGACAATTTGATATAATAGTAAAAAGAACTCGATTGAAGGAGGAAATGATGTCGGTTTTAGTAAAAGAAGTGATTGAAAAGCTTAGACTAGACATTGTCTATGGCGAACCAGAATTACTTGAAAAGGAAATTAATACCGCGGACATTACGCGACCTGGTCTTGAAATGACAGGCTATTTTGACTATTATACGCCAGAGCGGATCCAGCTCTTGGGAATGAAGGAGTGGTCCTATCTCGTTTCGATGTCCTCTCACAACCGTTACCAAGTCTTGAAAAAAATGTTTCTACCTGAGACACCTGCGGTTATTGTTGCTCGTGGTTTGGTGGTTCCTGAGGAGATGCTAAAGGCAGCTAGAGAATGTAAGATTGCTATTTTAACTAGCCGTACGGCGACCAGTCGATTGTCTGGAGAGTTATCTAGCTATTTGGATTCTCGTTTGGCAGAACGTACCAGTGTGCACGGTGTCTTGATGGATATCTATGGTATGGGTGTCTTGATTCAGGGCGATAGTGGAATTGGTAAAAGTGAGACAGGTCTAGAGCTTGTCAAACGTGGTCACCGCTTGGTAGCAGATGATCGCGTAGACATCTTTGCCAAGGACGAGATTACCCTTTGGGGTGAACCGGCTGAAATCTTGAGACACCTGATTGAAATTCGTGGGGTTGGGATTATCGATGTTATGAGCCTCTACGGTGCGAGTGCCGTCAAGGATTCTTCACAAGTCCAGTTGGCTGTTTATTTGGAAAATTACGATACACATAAAACTTTTGATCGTCTTGGAAACAATGCAGAGGAACTTAAAATTTCTGGCGTATCTATTCCTCGTATTCGTATTCCAGTTAAAACAGGTCGTAATATTTCTGTTGTGATTGAGGCTGCTGCCATGAATTATCGTGCCAAGGAAATGGGCTTTGATGCGACTCGTTTGTTCGAAGAACGCTTGACCAATCTTATTGCTCAAAACGAGGTGCCTAATGCTTGATCCAATTGCTATTCATCTAGGCCCTCTAGCCATTCGTTGGTATGCCTTGTGTATTGTGACAGGCTTGATTCTTGCGGTTTATTTGACCATGAAAGAAGCACCTAGAAAGAAGATCATACCAGACGATATTTTAGATTTCATCCTGATAGCTTTTCCTTTGGCTATTTTAGGAGCACGTCTCTATTATGTTATTTTCCGTTTTGATTACTATAGTCAGAACTTGGGAGAAATTTTTGCCATTTGGAATGGTGGTTTGGCTATTTACGGTGGTTTGATAACTGGGGCTATTGTACTCTATATCTTTGCTGATCGTAAACTCATCAATACTTGGGATTTCCTAGATATTGCGGCGCCTAGCGTCATGATTGCCCAAAGTTTGGGTCGCTGGGGCAATTTCTTTAACCAAGAAGCCTATGGTGCAGCAGTGGATAATCTGGATTATCTACCTGGCTTTATCCGTGACCAGATGTATATTGAGGGGAGCTACCGTCAACCGACCTTCCTTTATGAGTCTCTATGGAATCTACTTGGATTTACTTTAATTTTGATATTCAGACGAAAATGGAAGAGTCTCAGACGAGGTCATATCACTGCCTTTTACTTGATTTGGTATGGTTTCGGTCGTATGGTCATCGAAGGCATGCGGACAGATAGTCTCATGTTCTTTGGCCTTCGAGTGTCTCAATGGCTTTCAGTTGTCCTTATCGGACTGGGTATTTTTATCATTCTATATCAAAATCGAAAGAAGGCCCCTTACTATATTTCAGAGGAGGAAAATTAAATGTTAGAAGTTGCATATATTCTTGTAGCCCTTGCTTTGATTGTCTTTTTAGTCTATCTAATCATTACTGTACAAAAGCTTGGACGTGTTATCGATGAAACAGAGAAGACGATTAAAACCTTAACTTCAGATGTGGATGTGACCTTGCATCATACCAATGAATTGCTGTCTAAGGTCAATGTCTTGGCAGATGATATCAATGTCAAGGTAGCAACGATTGATCCACTCTTTAGTGCAGTTGCAGATTTATCTCTATCTGTTTCAAATCTTAATGACCATGCGCGTGTATTGAGTAAGAAAGCTTCATCAGCTGGTTCAAAGACACTTAAGACTGGTGCAAGTTTGTCAGCTCTTCGTCTTGCAAGTAAATTTTTCAAAAAGTAAAAAAGGAGAATTCTTATGGGTAAACTATCCTCAATCCTTTTAGGAACCGTTTCAGGTGCAGCTCTCGCCTTGTTTTTAACAAGCGACAAGGGCAAACAAGTTTGCAGTCAGGCTCAAGATTTTCTAGATGATTTGAGAGAAGATCCTGAGTATGCCAAGGAGCAGGTCTGTGGAAAACTGACAGAAGTCAAGGAGCAGGCTACAGATTTTGTTCTTAAAACCAAAGAACAGGTTGAGTCAGGTGAAATCACTGTGGGCAGTGTCCTTGCTCAAGCCAAATCATGTGCTCGTCAAGCGACAGAAGCATCAAAAGATCGATTCAATAATCTCAAGGAGCAATGGCAAGAAAAGGCCGAAACTCTTGATGAATCAGAAGAGATTGTTATTGACATAACAGAAGAATAAATCATCACCATCTCTGGACGGACTATGTTTCTGGGGATGGTGATTTTTTTCTCGTAGCCTGTCTTTGTGGTATAATAATTACTATGCAGAAAAAACCAACGTCAGCCTATGTGCACATCCCGTTTTGTACCCAGATTTGTTATTATTGTGACTTTTCAAAAGTTTTTATCAAGAATCAGCCGGTAGATAGTTATTTGGAACATCTGTTAGAAGAGTTTAAATCTTATGATATTCAAAAGTTGCGAACCCTCTATATCGGTGGTGGGACACCAACAGCCCTGTCAGCTTCTCAACTGGAGGTGTTATTGAAGGGCTTGACTAAAAACTTGGACTTGTCTGTCTTAGAAGAGTTGACCATTGAAGCCAATCCAGGCGACTTGGATGCAGATAAGATAGCTGTTTTGAAAAACTCGGCTGTCAATCGTGTTTCGCTAGGTGTGCAGACCTTTGATGATAAGATGCTGAAAAAGATTGGGCGCAGTCATTTGGAGAAAGATATTTATGAAAATATCGACCGCCTGAAACTGGCTGGTTTTGACAACATCTCTATCGACTTGATTTATGCGCTGCCTGGCCAGACCATGGAGCAAGTTAAGGAAAATGTGGCTAAGGCTATTGGACTGGATATTCCCCACATGAGTCTCTATAGCTTGATTTTGGAAAATCACACGGTCTTTATGAACCGGATGCGACGTGGGAAATTGTCTCTGCCTAAAGAGGAACTGGAAGCGGAGATGTTTGAGTACATCATTGCAGAGCTAGAGCGAGCTGGTTTTGAGCATTATGAGATTTCCAATTTCTCCAAACCCGGTTTTGAAAGTCGCCACAATCTCATGTACTGGGATAATGCTGAATACTATGGCATTGGTGCTGGGGCATCGGGTTATGTCAATGGTGTTCGTTATAAAAATCATGGTCCCATTCGTCATTATCTCAGTGCGGTTGAGGAAGGCAATGCTCGTATCACAGAAGAGAACCTGAGTCAAAAAGAGCAAATGGAAGAAGAAATGTTCCTAGGACTCCGCAAGAAATTAGGGGTTTCTATGACACGATTTGAGGAAAAATTTGGCCGGTCCTTTGAGGGACTTTATGGCGAAATTGTCAATGACTTGGTGCAACAAGGTCTCATGCAGATTGAGGGTGACCGCGTGCGCATGACAAAGAGAGGTCTCTTTTTGGGAGACACTGTAGCAGAACGATTTATTTTGGAGTAGGATGATGGGCTTAACTTATCAAATGAAAATGAAAATTCCTTTTGATATGGCTGATATGAACGGTCATATCAAACTTCCAGATGTGATTTTGCTGTCACTGCAAGTTTCAGGGATGCAGTCGATTGAACTGGGAGTTAGTGATAAGGCCATTTTGGAAGACTATAATCTGGTCTGGATTATCACAGACTATGATATTGAAGTGGTTCGTTTGCCTCGTTTTGCGGAAGAAATTACCATTGAAACAGAAGCTTTGAGCTACAATCGACTCTTTTGTTATCGTCGCTTTACCATTTATGATGAAGCAGGGCAGGAGCTCATCCACATGTTGGCGACCTTTGTTCTCATGGACCGAGACAGTCGAAAAGTCCATGCTGTCGAACCTGAGATTGTGGCTCCTTACCAGTCTGATTTTGATAAAAAGCTTATCCGTGGACCAAAGTATGAGTCATTGAACGAGCCAGTCAGCAAGGATTACCATGTTCGTTTTTACGACTTGGATATGAATGGTCATGTCAATAACAGTAAATACTTGGACTGGATTTTTGAGGTCATGGGAGCGGACTTTTTGACCCAATATATTCCCAAGAAAATCAACCTCAAGTATGTCAAGGAAGTTCGACCAGGTGGGGTGATCACATCGGCTGTTGAACGGACTGGACTGGAAAGCAAGCATGAGATCACAAGCGACGGGGCTACCAATGCCCAAGCTATCATCACTTGGCAAGAAATAAAAAAGGATTAGGGAGAAATAGATGAAATATAAAGGCTATTTAATTGATTTAGACGGAACCATATACAAGGGGAAAGATCGAATTCCAGCAGGAGAAGCTTTTGTTCATGAATTGCAAAAGCGGGACATTCCCTATCTCTTTGTAACCAACAATACAACCCGCACTCCAGAGAGTGTTCAGGAGATGTTGGCTCAGAATTTTAATATCGATACGCTTCTATCGACTGTCTACACAGCGACTTTGGCGACTATCGACTATATGAATGACTTGGGGCTTGAAAAGACCGTCTATGTTATCGGAGAAGCAGGGCTCAAGGAAGCCATCAAGGCGGCTGGTTATGTGGAAGATAAGGAAAATCCTGCCTATGTGGTAGTTGGACTGGACTGGCAAGTCGACTATGAAAAATTTGCGACAGCAACTCTAGCTATTCAAAAGGGTGCTCACTTTATCGGAACCAATCCAGACCTCAATATCCCTACGGAACGCGGCCTTCTTCCTGGTGCTGGTTCACTAATTACCCTTCTTGAAGTAGCAACACGAGTGAAGCCTGTTTATATTGGGAAACCAAATGCCATCATTATGGACAAGGCGGTTGAGCACTTAGGTTTGGAACGTGAAGAATTAATCATGGTTGGGGACAATTATTTGACTGATATTCGAGCTGGGATTGACAATGGCATTCCAACTCTCTTGGTGACAACAGGTTTTACCAAGGCAGAAGAAGTGGCAGACCTGCCAATCGCACCGACTCATGTGGTTTCTAGCCTTGCGGAGTGGAACTTTGATGAAAACTAAACTGACCTTTTGGAGCTCTATGCTCTTTCTCCTCTCCTTCTCAATTCTTTTGACCATTTATTTGGCTTGGATTTTTTATCCTTTGGAGATTGAGTGGCTGAACTTGACGGATCGAGTTTATCTAAAACCAGAAACCATTCAATATAACTTTCATATCTTGATGGATTACCTGACCAATCCTTTTAGTCAGGTCTTGCAGATGCCAGATTTTCGTTCGTCAGCAGCTGGTCTGCACCATTTTGCGGTGGTCAAGAACCTCTTTCACCTAGTTCAGCTAGTAGCTCTAGTGACACTGCCAAGTTTCTATGTCTTTGTCAAAGGGATTGTGAAAAAGGGCTTTTTATCTCTATTTAGTAAAGGGCTTTTGGCTCTAGTAGTCTTACCTGTGATGATTGGGCTTGGGGGAGTTTTGATTGGTTTTGACCAATTCTTTACCCTTTTCCATCAAATTCTCTTTGTGGGAGATGATACCTGGCTTTTTGACCCAGCCAAGGATCCAGTTATTTTAATTTTACCAGAGACCTTCTTCCTACATGCCTTCCTCCTCTTTTTTGCCCTCTATGAAAGCTTCTTTGGTTTTCTATACCTGAAAAGCCGTAGGAAGTGAAACGAAAGATATTCTTATTTTGCATAAATCAATTAGGTATGTGATTCGAAACTATTGTCAAGAATGAATTAACCAAATCCAAAATGTATCAATCGTTCGCAAACAGTCTATTTTTCTTGAAAAAATAGGCTTTTTTTTCTAAAAATCTCTAGTCAAGCGCTTTATTTTTTTGTATAATAGAACTAGCAAAGTATAGATAAGAAGAGAAAAGCATGATTACACTATTTCTATCACCGAGCTGTACTTCATGTCGTAAGGCGAAGGCCTGGTTAGAAAAACATAAGGTGCCCTTTGAGGAGCACAATATTATGACCAGTCCTTTAACGAGAAAAGAATTGCAACACATTCTTTCCTTGACCGAAAATGGTACTGATGACATCATTTCAACTCGTTCAAAAA
>CAUQIK010000024.1:0-25505 GCA_963518035.1 uncultured Streptococcus sp.
TTTTCGCTGCATCAGCTTTGGCTTTCGCGTCTTCCTTAGCTTTGGCTTTCTCTTCTGCGGTTAAGTCATTGTTCGCGTCAATCGCTGCTTCCTTAGCTTTTAACGCTTCATCAACTGCATTTTTTGCATCAGTTTTCTTTTGACTTGCTTGTGGGTTAACGCTTTCTACATCAACAACGCCTGTAGTTTTCGCATTATCTACTGTTGAGTTTGTTGTTGCAGTATCAATATTATTTTTAGCCGCTGTTGCTCTTACTTGTGCATCTGCTTTTGCCGCTTCTTTTTCTTCAGTTGTTAAATCATTTCTTGCGTCAAGTTGTGCTTCTTTCACTTTAAGTGCATCATCTATTGCTTTCTTAGCCGCTGGCTTCGCTACCGCCGTTGGATTTACTGATCCTACACTCGTTGTCCCCGCCGTCTTAGCTGAGTCTACTGCTGCATTTGTTGTCGCGTTGTCGATCGCTGTTTTCGCTGCAGTCGCTTTTGCCTGTGCATCTGCTTTCGCTGCATTCTTCTCTTCGGTCGTTAAGTCGTTATTCGCATCGATGGCTGCTTCTTTCTCTCTTAAAGCTGTATCAATAGCTGCTTTTGCTGTATCTTTCTTCGTTGCTACAGGATTATCATTGCTAATCGCTGTTGTCCCAGATGTTTTCGCATTATCTAATGCTACTTTTGTCGTTACCGAGTTATCATTAATTGCTGTTAAAGCTTTCGACTTATCGGCATTAACTTTTTCGATTGCAGCTGCTTTTTCTTCTGCAGTTGCGTTTGTATTAGCATTAATCTCTGCAATTTTATCTTCAGCAGCCTTGTTAACGGCGTCAATTGCAGGTTGTTTATTTAAACTTGTGAACTCTGATAATGGTTTTGTATCCATTGAACCATCTTTATATGTCACAACAAGATTTCCATTAGCATCTTTTGTGATCGTAGAAATTCTTGACGCTTGATTGTCTACAGCTTGCCCTCTCTTACTTGTAAGATTTGCATCATCATTAGTTTGAGAGTACTCGATTTTTACTTTTTCTTTAATTTTTTCAAATTCGTCAGCCGTAACATTCGCTGGATCTACTACACTAACTGTTCCTTCTGGAGTCTTAATATCATATTTTGTAGTTTGATTTTTTACAACAAACTCAACATAACCTTCAATTTTTTGACGTTCTGCAGGATTAGTAGTTGCATTAATTCTTCCGTTAAAAGGTGCACTTTCTCCATTGTTGTCATCTTTTGCAACGATAACACTTGTCCATTTTTTTCCAGCAGTTAAATTTGTTGTTCCAGTCATTTTAATGGTTGCTGTCTTCTTATCTTCAGAAACAGAACCTGCTCCGCTTGTTACTGCACTATCAACAACATTTCCTACTGCTAAACCAAAACTAGTTGCATTATTATAGTTAATGTCACCAGGGCCACGAAGTTTTAGGTCCTTAATCTTAGACTCATCCGTTGCAGTAAATGTTAGGTCTGTCTCTTCTCCAGAATAGATATAAATATTTCTGTTCGCTTCGTTTGAATACGGTAGATTAACAACCGGTGGAACATTTTTTTGTACAATTTCACTTACTGGTTTCGTCTTCGTAGAGCCATCTGTAAATGTAACAACGATATTATTTCCGACGATATTAACCGATTGAATAACGTCCTCAGGATGTTCGACTAAAGTTCCACGTTTATCAGCAAATCGTGCATCTTCATTTGTTGTTGAATATTCTAATTGAATACTATCTTTGATTTTCTTTAAATCTTCCGCTGTTGGATTCGTTAAACTAGTTACAGAAATTTTTTCATCTGTAGGTTGAGATCTTAAAGCATATTTCTTAGATTGAGCTTTTAATACTAAATAGAAATATCCTGGATCCGTGATATCCATACCTTTTTTAAGATTCTCTCTTCCTTGATCATCTACTACCTGAATATAACGTGTCCCGATATTAAGTGTTTGTGTTTCTTGTTTTGTATAATCTCTGTGTTTTTTCAGTACATCATTTGGTCGACCCGTGATGACGATTTTCGCAGGATTCGCTTGACTCGCATCAGATGTTACTCCCGCTGTCTCTGCACGGTTTATTACTGTAGCTGTAAATCCAAATTCAACATCTAAGTCATTATCCGTACCTGCAACATTAGGGAATCTTTGTCTTGAACCTTTTTTAACAGTTGCATAACGAATCTTTCCTGTTTCAGAATATACCGGAATTTCTAAGGAAAAATGCTCTTCGTTATAGATATAGATTTTCTTCTCATCTGGAATCGAGAATGTGAAATCTACCTTCGGATCTTGGTTAACAGCTGCACGGAATGTTGTATCCTTTTCAATTTCACTTCCATTACGCGGATCATTGGCACCAGTATTTTCAATCGCATTTGATTCTGATGGTTTCTCAGTATTCTCAGCTTTGATACCAACTGTTTCTTTACCCTCAGTAGTATCTGTTGAAACAATTTCTTTTTTCTCAACCGGCTTATTTCGTAATTTTGAGTTAACAGCAGTAACCAGTTTTTGATAGGCACTTGTCAACTCTTCTTGACTGCTTGCGCTCGCTAAAGTCGCTTTGGCATTTGCTAACTCAGCAGCTAGACTCGCTACACTTTCCTCTGTCTTATTAGCGTAGGCTCCACTTGAAATCTTACCTTCAATTTCACCAATATAATTTGCAAGTTGACTTTTATCTAATTCTGGTTTAGTAATTTTCGGCTCACTGATTTTGGACTCACTCTGATTTTCAACCTTATCTCCAACTTCTTGAGCCAACTCTACTTTACTAGGAGACTCTTCAGTTACTTTCAATTGATCCGCTGCAACTGCTCCATTTCCTAAAAACATTAAAAAGGCAGCAACCGCTACACTCGCTGCACCAAAACTATATTTACGAATGGAGAAACGCATGATCTTTTCTTTTCTCTGATTCTCAAGGGACTTATCAGAAAGCTTGTTCTTCATTTATAATATTTCCTTTTCTCTTATCTATATACACATTATATAATATTGAATTTTATGCGTATTTACAAATTACTTTATATTTAATTTTATAATTTTTAAGCTATTTTTGCAAGTTGTTTGAACTAGAACAGAATCCATAAAACAAAGCCCTGCCTGACATTTCATTTACTTTTTGAAAATCTATTTTCTAGTATTTTAGTTATAAATATATTCAATAATTATGCTTGTAAATGAACAGTCAATCACTACATAAATAAAAAGGAGAAGACATACTTGCTTCTCCTTTTTGAGATTAAGTCAGTCCCTTCAGGACTAATAAAATTACTTAAAGATTGAAGTTTTAAAGCTGTTTGTTTGTTGAAGAAGTTTTTTGTATAGTTTCTCTTTAAGTGATACAGTATTATCAAACTTAATTGAACCATTTTTAAGAGTAGCTTTATCTTTATCAACTGCTGCAGCAAATGCATTCTTCAAGTCATCATAACTACTGTATGTAGTACCGTCGATTGTAACAGGGTTAAATCCTGCCTTAGCTTTATCCACAACTTCTTTGAAGTATTCTTTCTTCCAAGCTTCTAGAGAAGTAAATTTACCATCAGAAACTTTCTTAATGATGAAGTCGTCACCTAAAGTAGCGTTACCAGCTTTTTTAGATTCAGCTTTTAACATATTTGAAGCGTAGTTTAGGAAGCCTTTTTCATATCCAAAGTAACCCCACATACGGAAGGTGTTATGTTTGAATGACATTGAGCCAGGAGCTCCTTCACTTGTATTACCACCATAGATACCTGCAGTGATAGGCACTGTTACATAGGCAGTTCCAAATCCAGTTGGGTCATATGTAGCATTACCAGGACCATGTTTTGTCATGAAGTTTTTCTCTACTAAGTCATTAACAGAATTTAAATCATATGCCTTTTCTTCGTCATTCAGATCACGAACTACATCATATTGATTTTTCGTATTCGCTCCGCGTAATTTCTTATCCACTTTCTTGAACCAAGCGTTGTTTAGTTCTTTGCTGCCTTTATTAAGTACGGCTTCACCTTCTAGATAATCAAGAAGCATGAGCGTATCATTGAAACCTTTCATGTAATGATCGATCTCTTCTCGAGATGCAAGGTCATTTGGATTAGTGTTATACCATTGGTTTCCGTTATTTGGACGTTCATAGGCCATGTTTAATCCTAATGCTTTAAAGTCACCATTTGGACTGGATTCAGCAGGAGATTGTAGCATCCCTTGAGCAAACGCTTCTAAGTCCGTACCTTCACGATGTCCTGAACCTCCTAAATAAACCATACGATCATTTACGTGAGTTGTTTCGTGAGTAAAGGCTGAAATACCAAAGTCACTAATCATATCTGTCACCATGAAGAAAACAGAATCATCTTTATATGGTTTAGGATAAACACGAGCTACTGCTCCCATACGTCCATCAGTTGCATGATAACGACCTGTTGGTCCGTATAATTCACGAACTGGTGCAACATCTTTACCACTAGCAGTGTGTCCGTATTTATCTGTGCTGATTCCTTTATAGTTTTGGTTATCTAACACAGGAGTTGGTACCATATTGTTGCTCTTAAGCAGTTGGTTACGAACTTTATCCAATGATAAGCGTGACCAGAAGTCTAGGTAGTTTTGTTGACCTTTGGCTACTTTATTAATTTCAGTCTTGAATGCCTCACGCTCAGCTTCAGTATACTTGCCATATTTCTCAAATGAACTGTATGCCATAGTGTTATATGTTGAGATTAAGAACATATGTGCATCTTTTAGGTTCAGAAGGGGAAGAATCATCTTACCGTGAACATCGTTATTTAATCCTTCATAAGCTCTGTGTTTCTTATCTGCGAATGCAGGATTTGTAGTTTTTGGCTCGACAACATATACATTATCTTTAGTTGCTTTAATGAACCAATCGTTTAAGTCTGTGTCACTTGTGAAGAGTTCCATATTGTATTTCAAGAACTCATGTAAATTACCTTTACCAGTAGCACCAGCGATAACTTCACGGTATGCATCGTGAGTACGGTCACCTTTTACATTGTTTTCTTTAGAACCAATATTGATGATTCTATCTAAGACACTCACATTCTTACCGTAGAAGTCAGGTTTGAATAACATTAACTCTTTAATGTTAAAGTCATCGAATTTAACTCCGTAGTAACGGTTTAAGTAAGCTAATCCAAGAAGAACTGCAGCTTTATTGTCATCAATTTTCTTAATCAAGGCACGTTTTGCAGCTTCATCTGTGTTCAGTTGGTGATCTTCATTTTCCACTAACTTCGTAACGAATTTATTAAGGTTATCTTTAACATACTTGAAGCTTTCTTCTAAGTAAAGGTTCTTAATTGCGTTAACTTTTCCGTCACCATTTTTTCCGAATAATTTGTAAACATCATCAGATTGCAATTCAACTGGACTCAATTTACTTTCGATAGCACTGATTAAATCGGCACGATCTTTAACAACCCTATTTGGTGTGTAAACAATATCACCTAAATCATTAATACTATATTCACGAACTTGTTGAACCTTCGATTCTTTTTGTGTAATAGCTTTAATTTCTTTCGTCTTATCTGCATAATGAATCATAATGTGATCAGCATCTGTAAGGTCTGTGACAAAGTCATTTCCTTTCATAGCAGTAACAGACAAAACTTCTGTAGTTAATAATTTAGAACCAGCAGGAATCTTGTTACCTTGGTTAACAATCCATTCTTTATTATAGAATGGTTGAAGTTTTTCAATGTTTCGGTAAGCAAGCTCACGAGATGCGTCGTAGTCATCAATATTTTTGTATTGATCAGCCTTACTTACAATGTTGTTTAGTTTGTCTTCAACAGGAAGTGTGCTTTCGAATTTATCGGCAGTGATTCCCATTTTAGCGATTAATTCATCCGCTTTTTCTTGACTTATGCTAGGGACTTTATTTGAGTTTTTATAAGTCTTTTTACCTTCACTTACACCTTCAACACTATAGTTACGTTTCGTTCTAGAGTATGTGAAGTAATCATCAGCATCGATATCAGAGTGACCGAAGACCATCTCACCAGTCTTAACTTTCATCATAGTGATGTTGTCTTCTATAGCCCCTAGTGCCCAGTTAGTACCTAATAATCCTCCAGACATAACAGCTTCTTTAAGTTCGATAGAACCTTTTGCTACAGAATTTCGAAGGGTACCTTCTTTACCTAAAGTGCTGTTGTTACCACCGTTTTGAGATGAATATACAATTCCGGCAGCCTTAGCTTTATTACCTGTGATTTCAGCGTCAACATAAGCTTTTTCTACAATACCTTTCCAGTTCTCACCGACGATACCGGTTAAGTAACCGCCTCGATTTCCAGCAGCGTGTACTTTACCGATAAATGCAACGTTACTTAATTTTCCACTACCATCAATTTTATTGATAACACCAGATACATCATTATTACCAACAACGTTTCCTATTACTTTAATATTCTCTACAGTCGCATTATTTTTGATAACATTCGCTAGTGGTGCAATCCTATCAGTCCCTGGCATGTCGATATTTACATTTTCAAGTAGTAAATCTTTAACAGTACCACCGACAATATCACCGAATAAAGGTCTGTTCATATTGCTAATGGTAAATTTATTACCGTCAGCGCTTGTTAATGTTCCTTTGAAAGCATTAGTAACATAAGATTTTCCTGCTGGTTTAACGTTAGCAGCATTGATATTGCTACCAAGCTTAAATGTTCCAGTCGGGTCTTTTTGCATAGCTTTTACAAGGTCGTCAAAGCTATAATATACATCACCTTCGTGTGTTTTTTGTTTTTCAAAGTAATGAACATACTCTTCGCTAAGTGTGTTGTCAGCATTCCGTTGAATCAAATCAGGTGCTTTGGCAGTGACTTTGTATAAAGTTTTTCCGTCTTTTTCTACTTCTTCAATCTTGTCAACAGCCAGTCTTGTTATTTTATTGTCATGAGTTGTAACTCGTAGGTAAAGTGGAGCAAGATCAGCTGGTTTTTCTGTCAGCAAACTAGTGTCTGTTTCGTTACCATCAGCGTCCACACTCATCAAGCTTGTTTCTTTGATGTTCTTAATTTCAACTTTTTTGAGGTCAATTCTTAGCGGTTCTTCTTTCAGAACTTCTTCCTCATCACCCTCACCACGGTCATAAACCATCTTCGTTTCAAGTTTATAATCCTTGTAGTACTGTAAATCTGTCAGGGTAGTTGTCAAGTCATCTGGTGAAACATTCAATGTCTTCACAATCTCATCACCTTTTTTCAGAGTTAGGGTGATAGATTTAATGGCTGCCTTACTTGGATTTTCTAGACTGTACTTAACATCTGAAGTACGCTTCAAATCCTTAGATTCAACTGCTGTGATGGTCAATACTGGTTTTTCAAAGCTCTTGGTACCACGTTTCAAAATTTTGTCTTGAGGTGCCTCAAGGATTTCCTCTGTAACTTTTGGAGCGTCCTCTGTTTTAACTCCCTTAATGGTATTAAAGGTCTTAGTGATTTTTTTCTGACCTTCTTTCCCTTCTTGAGCTACGACTTCTAAACCTTTTTTCAGTTGATCATCTTCTTCAACCTTTTCCTTAAATGGAATCTTTTCAAGGCTTTCTTCTACAAGAGTTCCTTCAATTGGCTTGGTACCACGACTTACCTGTTGGTTTACAGGTTCCTTAGTAACTTCTGTGCTAGTTGAAAGAACTTGGTCAGTTTTAACACCTTCTACTGTTTTATAAGTTGTTTTAGTAACTTGACTACCTTTTTCACCATTTCTTACGACAGTTTCTTCGTCCGTATACTTGGTTGGATCCTCAATCGTTTCAGTTTTGTAGTCTAGGTCTGTAGACGATGTTTCAACAAGGGTTCCTTCAGTTACTTTGTACTCTGGTAACTGTTCTTGTACAAGAGCTTGACCTGCTTTACCTTCCTCTTGTGTACCTTTTACTTCTACTGGAGCCTCTGGTAATTCGGGTTGCGTTAGAGATTGTCCTGCCTTACCGTCTTCCTGAGTTCCTTTTGCTTCTACTGGAGCCTCTGGCAATTCAGGTTGCGTTAGAGCTTGTCCTACCTTACCTTCTTCTTGAGTTCCTTTTGCTTCTACTGGAGCCTCTGGCAATTCAGGTTGCGTTAGAGCTTGTCCTACCTTACCTTCTTCTTGAGTTCCTTTTGCTTCTACTGGAGCCTCTGGCAATTCAGGTTGCGTTAAGGATTGTCCTGTCTTACCTTCTTCTTGTGTACCTTTAGCTACTTGGCGACTTGGTTCAGCTTGTGGTACTGGAGTTGGAGCAGGTTGCACCGATTTCTTAGTTCCTACTGCAACAACTTGAGAAACAGGATTTTGAACCACTTGGTCTTCAACGACTTCTCTAACCTCTTGACCATTGACCATCGATACTTTAGTTAAAAGACGACGCTGACCCTTTACTCCAGCTGTGACGATACGAGTCTGTCCTTCTGCTAGATTCGCATCTGGGCTTGTGATTGTTTCAAAAGGAATCTCCACCAAGCTCTCTTCCTGTCTTATCTGAGGCTTCTCAGAAACTGGTTTTTCTTCAACCGCAGGAGCAACTGGAGTCTCTACTACAGGATTCTCAACGATAGTTTCTGAAGCAACAGCAGGTCTTTCTTGAACGACTTCAGTTTTCTCGATTTCTTTTGAACTTTGCTTTTCGACTGGCAACTGAGGCTGTTCAGCTGAAGCTGGTCTTGATGGATGGAGTTCCGCTTCCTTGAAGTAACCAATGTATTCATAGCCTTCAATGTGGATAATCCCTTCAGCCAAGCCTTCATGTGTAGAGGCTGAAATAGTTTGGTTATAAGAAAGCAATTCTTTATTTTCAAATGCGAATGTCCCGTAAGGTACAAAGGTGCTGGCTCCTAAAGAACCAATCAAGAGAACACCTAGAACTTCTCTACGACCTTTTTTAGACACCAAAAAGACTGCTAGAGAAGCCGTTGCCAAGCCAAGGCCAGCCAAGGCTAGTTCTTTACTTCCTGTGTAAGGAAGTTGTTGACTGGTAGTTGCCTTCTTACGATAAACTACATAAAGAATATCATCATCTTGAAATTCCATAGGAACCTCATGATGAATCAGGGCTTTTTCAGACTCGGTCAATTCCTGCTCTGCCAAATAACGGTAATGAACGCTATGAGCTCCACCAACTTCATTGGCTTGTACCTTATCTACTGAAAGGGCACTGGCACCAAAAAGGAAGGCCCCAATGGCTACAGGACCTACCCCAACAGTTAGCTTACGAATCGAATATTTGGTGATTTTTTCTAGTTGTTGTTTTGTTTTTTTCATTCTCACGACTTTCTGATAGAATCTTGTGGATAATGCGCACGCGCACCTCCGATTAATTTTGGACGACTAGCCAGCGCCGTTACGTGGGCATGTCCAATCTCTCTCAAAAGAGGGCGAATCGGAACCTGAACATGCTTGACATGCATGCCAATTGCAGTGTCCCCGATATCCAATCCAGCATGAGCCATGATAAATTCAACCTCAACTGGATCTTGCATAAACTTGAAGGCTGCCAACTGACCTGAACCTCCTGCATGAAGAGTAGGAAGGACACTGACGATTTCCAGACCAAACTGCTCTGCCACCTGACGTTCAACGACGAGGGCCCGATTGACATGTTCACAACCTTGAACAGCTAGATGAATTCCTTTTTCCTCTAAGATATCTAGGATGGTCTTCACAATGATTTCCCCAATTTCTTGGCTGGATTCCTTGCCAATCTGACCACCTATCACTTCACTAGAAGAAAGGCCCAAAACAAAGATAGCTCCTTGCTTCAAATTAGCCTTGTCTATTACATCTTCTACAATCTGGCTTGTTGCTCTTTGAATGTCTTTTTCCTTCATACTTGATACCTCTTTTGTCACTATCTATCATATCGTTTTTTCTTGTTTTTAGCAAGATAGACAACCTAGAAAGCTTGCCCAATTACGCATAAAACTCCCAGAATTGACTGGGAGTTAGCTAGTTTCTATTCTATTTATGTATATTTCAACTGTCGTACCTTTTGAGGGAATAGAATCAATCTTCATTTGGTAATCTTCTCCAAAGTGAAGTTTGAGCCGTTGGTCAATATTTTGAAGACCAACTCCCCCACGTTTGAGCTGACTTTGACTACTATCGCTAGCATCTTGGAAGCCCACTCCATCATCCTCAATACGGATTACCAATCCTGAATCCTGTTTCTGAACAGAAACTCTAATATGTCCCTGACCTTCTTTTTCCTTAATGCCATGGTACAGGGCATTTTCTACCAAGGGTTGTAACACCAACTTGGGCAAGACTAGATGATCAAAGGCAGGATTTTCATCAATCTCATATTCCAGCTTATCTCCATAACGTTGTTTCTGGATAAAGAGATACTGGCGGACATGGTTGATTTCGTCAGACAGGCAAATCAAATCCTTGCCTTGATTGAGCGCCAAGCGGAAATAGGTTGCCAAAGACTTGGTCACCTGAACCACTCGCTGACTATCCTGAAATTCTGCCATCCAGATGATAGTGTCCAAGGTATTATAGAGGAAATGCGGATTAATCTGGCTTGACAAGGCTTGAAGTTGGTACTGACGGGTCGTTTCTTCTTGCTTGCGAACATCTGCCATCAACTGATCAATCTGATCCAACATGGCATTGAACTGACGAGACACTTCTCTCAGTTCATAGGCACCAGCTTCCCTGGCACGCAGATTTTGTGTCCCAGAAGCAATTTCCAGCATGGTTTCTCTCAAATCCTTCAAAGGAGCAATCCAACGCTTGAGACTGAACCACACCAAGCAGAGACAGGCAAGAAGAG
Organism: uncultured Streptococcus sp.; assembly: GCA_963518035.1. Lineage (GTDB taxonomy): Bacteria > Bacillota > Bacilli > Lactobacillales > Streptococcaceae > Streptococcus. The sequence goes on from CAUQIK010000024.1 coordinate 10,761, forward strand.
ATGTGACACTGGCCCCAAGCAAGGTCCACAAGAGCTGACTCCGAACCTTGTCTAACTTCTCCAACGAAGACACACCAAGCACCGTCCAATCAGTTCCAGCAATCCTTTCCTGACTGACGTAGGATTTGTGATCTGGAGTATAGCCCTGCCCTGTCTCAATGTAGGGTTTCATAGCCTCCATTTCGCTAGACGAACTATAAACTGTGTGTTGAGGATGATAAACAAATTCATGGTTTTCATTGATGATAAAGGCAAAGCCCTGCTGACCCAACTGAAGCTGGTTGAGATAGGCTTCCAGAGTTTCGTAGGAAATATCCAAACGAAGCACACCCAGATTAGCTCCCTTTGCATCAACAACTTCTTGAGTGACAGAAATAACCCACTGACTATCTGATTTACGAGCTGGAGTCAAAACGGGCATGGCTCCCTGATGAATGGCCTTTTGGTACCAATCCTCAGCCATCATATCAGAGGAAGTGTTCATCTGCACACTGTCATCTGTAGAAATGACCTGACCAGATTTGGTCACCAGCACAACAGTTTTCAAGTCCTGGTCTGCCTTTAAAATGGTCAAAAACAGATTTCGGATTTCCTTTACCCTGTCTTGACTGGGATTCTCAGCATAGGCTAGGACATCCGCCTGCTGGGTCAAACTGGTCGAGGTGGTTTCTAATTTTTTGATATAAGACTGGATAAAATGGCTAGTTTGGCTGATAGTCGTCTGGCTATTGCCCTCAATGGTAGCCTCAATGGCTGATGAACTAGATTGATAGTAGAAAGTCCCAACCAGAGCTAGGAGAATGAGAAAGACCAGAAAGATGGAAATAACCATTCTGACTAGGAGAGAAGAACGCTTCATCGACCTTCTCCCTTCTTAAACTGACGAGGTGTCACACCTGCAATCTGTTTAAAGCGTTGGGTAAAGTAATTCATATCTTCAAAACCAACCTTTTCTGCTATCTCGTAAATCTTCAGATCTGTAGTTAAAAGCAAAAGCTTGGCTTGTTTGACACGTTCTCGCACCAAATAATCCTGAAAAGGTAGACCCAACTCTTTCTTAATCAAGGAGCTCAGATAAGTCGGACTAAAGCCCAAGTCACTGGCCAAGCTCTTTAAACTGAATTGGCTATCAGCCAGATGAGACTGGATCTTCTGAGCCAAGTTTCCTTCAAACTTATCGGTCAGTAAATCTTGTAACTGCTCTTCCTTTTCTTCTTTGTCTAGTTTTTGCTTGATTTTCCCCATCATTTCCTCAATATCCTGACGAGAAAAGGGCTTGAGCAGGTAGTCATCTACACCAAGTTTGACAGCAGACAAGGCATAATCAAAATCATCGTAGCCTGTTAAAAAGACCAAATGCACCTGAGGATAGGTTTCTCGGACCAGACTGGCTAACTGGATGCCATTTAGCTGAGGCATGTTGATATCGGTTAAAATGATATCTGGCACTTGTTGTTGTATCAAGTCCCAAGCCTGCCTCCCATTTTCAGCCTGACCGATGATTTCCATATCGTAGGCTGCTACATTGACCAGCTTGGTCAAGCCTTGCCTTACCAGATATTCATCTTCTACGATTAAGATTGTGTAGGTCATGCTCCGCTCCTTTACCACTTACTAGTATCAGTATAGCAAAATTCTCCTCTAACTGCTTAGGAAAGACTTCTTAATCAACATAATCTAGTAAATAAGCATAGCCTTTTTCTTCCATTTGGTCTTTGGGAATAAAACGGATAGAAAGACTATTGATACAGTAGCGCAAGCCACCCTTGTCCTGTGGTCCATCCGTAAAGACATGGCCAAGGTGAGAATCTCCAACTCGGCTCCGCACTTCCATGCGCGTCATATTGTAAGACTTATCTTCCTTGTAGGTAGCAACATCTGGGCTGATAGGTTGGGTGAAACTAGGCCAACCACAACCAGACTCAAACTTGTCCTTTGATGAAAAGAGGGGTTCGCCAGTTGCCACATCCACATAGATACCGGATTCGAATTTATCCCAGTAGCGGTTTGAGAAAGCTCGTTCTGTTTGATTTTTCTGGGTGACTGCATACTCCTCAGGTGACAAGGTCTTTTTCAATTCCTCATCACTTGGTTTGGGGTATTTGCTGGCATCAATGACGGGATAGGCCGCCTGATTGACATTGATATGGCAGTAGCCATTTGGATTTTTCTTGAGATAGTCTTGGTGGTAATCCTCAGCCACCACAAAATTCTTCAAGGGCTCCTTTTCAACTGCTAGAGGTTGGTCGTATTTCTTAGCTACCTCATCAAAGACTTGGTTGATTACCTCTAAATCCTTGTCATCTGTGTAATAAACACCAGTACGGTACTGGGTTCCCACATCATTTCCTTGTTTATTTTTGCTGGTTGGATTGATAATGCGGAAATAATGAAGCAGGATTTCTTTGAGGGAAATTTGCTTGGCATCATAGGAAACATGAACAGTTTCCGCATGACCTGTTTGGTTAATCAATTCGTACTTGGTTGTTTCCCCTCTACCATTTGCATAGCCTGATACGGCATCTGTTACCCCGAGAACGCGTGAGAAGTATTCTTCCACTCCCCAGAAACATCCCCCAGCTAGATAAATTTCGTGCAAGTCTGCATCTTTACTCACTTCTGTTTTTTTCACTGTTTTTCCTCCTTGGCTAACTGATGCTTTCTCAATTTGCGAGCTATCTGTCTGCCCTGCATTTCGCATCAATAGAAAATAGAAACCGGTTATGGCTAGGAGAATGACCCCTGCCAAGACAAAAAATTTTACTTTATCATTCATAGCCTTTCTCTACCCCATTTCTTTCAATTCTTTTAAAATCATATCCTTATCCATAAAACCTGGTTGCGTTTTGACCAGCTTGCCTTCCTTGTCTATAAAGGCTTGAGTCGGATAAGAACGGACACCATAACTTTCCAAGAGTTTACCTGATGGATCAATTAAAACTGGAAAATTTTTATAATCTAAGCCCTTGTACCAGTTCTTAAATTCAGCTTCTGCTTGTTCTCCCTTGTGCCCAGGAGATACCACTGTCAAGACCACATAGTCATCACCAGCTTCTTTAGCAATTTCATCCGTATCTGGAAGGCTAGCCAGACAGATGGAACACCAAGAAGCCCAGAATTTAAGATAGACTTTCTTGCCCTTGTAATCAGACAAGCGGTAGGTTTTGCCATCTACTCCCGTCAGTTCAAAATCAGCAACCGCCTGACCTTTAGTCGCAGTTTTCGAACTAACTTGTTCTGTTTTGGTTTGCTCCTTCATAGTAGACTCGTCTGTCATGTTTTTAGCTGAACAGGCTGCCAAGCAACAGATTGAGCCTACTCCAAGGAGACATGTTTGCCATTTTTTCATTTCTTTTTCCTCTCTATTCAAATAATGTAGTCAAAATGGAAGCATTTCCCAAAAGCACCAAGATTCCCATCACGATAATGAGGAAACCACCCACTTTTTTGAGGGTTCCGAGATAAGGATGGAGTTTTCGGAAATGTTTTAAAACATAACTGGAAGCAAGAGCTAGAACCAAAAATGGTAGCGCCAAACCCAGCGTGTAAACCAACATGAGACCAGCTCCCTGCCAAGCTCCTGAACCACCTGAAGCCGCCAAGGCTAAAACAGAACCCAGAACAGGCCCCACACACGGCGTCCAAGCAAAACTAAAGGTCAACCCCAGTAAAAATGCCTGACTATAACCGTTAGCGTTTTTACCCTTTCTCTTTAATTGTAGCCTTTTTTCCTTGTAGAGCCCCTGCAAATGTAGGACTTCCATCTGGTGTAAGCCCAAGAGAATAATAACCGCACCCGTCACATACTGAAACCAAGAAGCATACAGCAAATTGCCTAAAAAACCAGCTCCATAGCCCAGTAAGATAAAGATAAAAGAAATCCCTGCTATAAAGGCCAGAGTTCGCAATAAACTAACAAGTGAGATTGAAAATTTTCCACTAGAAGCCTGAGCATCATTCTTATCATCCAACAAGACCCCTGCATAGACAGGTAACAAGGGTAAAATACAAGGAGAAAAGAAGGAAAGAATTCCAGCAAGAAAAACACTGATAAAAAAGATTACATTATCCATTGCCTTCCTCCATTCTTTGATTTGATAGGACTATTATAGCCCTAAAACTCCAGAAAAAACAGGGACAATGATAGGGAAAAATAGGAATTTAATCAGTTTATTCAGAAATCTGGCACAAAAAAAGCCAGACAAGATCTGACTTTGATAGAAATAGAAAAGAAATCACCTGTCTTCCCTACTTATCTGGTAATAAATAAGGTCCGCAACGTAGTCTTTTCTCTCCACACCATTGGCAATGGTTTTTAGATAGGACATTCCCGCTTTTTCCATCACACGGCCTGAAGCTGGATTAAGACTAGCATATCGTGCTCTGACATCTTGAAAACCTGCTTGAGTAAAACAAAAGTCCAAGACAGCTTTCAAAGCCTCTGTCATCATACCATGACCCCAGTATTTCTTGCCTAGCACATAGCCAATTTCACAAGAAAAATCGTTCTCATCTATTGTAACGATGCTGATATCTCCTATCACCTGTTCCGGGTTTTCTTTGAGACAAATGGCCCATTTGTAATAGTTGGGATTGTCATAGGAGGCAACCCAATTGCGAATCGAATTTCGAGTCACCTCGACATCAGGATGAGGATCCCAAGTGACATAGGTCAGATTCTCAGCGGATGAAGCCCAATTCTGAAACATGGCTTCTGCATCACTTTCCACAAATCTTCGCAAGATTAAACGATCTGTCTGTAATATTTGCGTACCGATTGCTTTCATGACGCTACCTCGCTTTCTGATAGATGGTTCTCTGCCCAACCTCAATTTAGATTTACTTTACTTTTGAATTTTAAGGTAATAAGCTAAAAAGGTCCACAGGACCTCCTCGCTTACTTGTTTCCATGCTCGGGGTAAGAACCTCCACTGGAGGTGCCTCGTTTTCCTATTTTTAGACTCGGGGTAAAAAGGTCCCCCGGACCTTTTTACTCCCAAAAGTCATCAAATACGGTGATGGGTAGGTGGCGTTTGTGTTGGCCTTTGTGCCACCAGTTTTCGATTCTTGCTTGAGCTTCTGGGCTGATTGTTTTGCCTTCTAGGTAGTCGTCAATCTCTTCATAAGTGACTCCGAGGGCTACTTCGTCAGCTAGACCTGGTTTATCTTCTTCAAGGTCTGCTGTTGGGATTTTTTCATAAAGGGCTGGGTCTGCACCAAGTTCCTTCAAGAGTTGTTTTCCTTGACGCTTATTGAGGCGGTAAAGAGGGAGAATATCTGCACCCCCGTCACCAAACTTGGTAAAGAAACCTGTGATATTTTCCGCGGCGTGGTCTGTTCCAATGACCGCTCCGCTATGGGAACCAGCAAGGGCATACTGAGCAATCATACGGCAACGAGCCTTGATATTGCCCTTGTTAAAGTCTGAAACAGAGCTACCTGTCGCCTCAACTGCAGCTGTCATAGCATCTGCAGACTCCTTGATATTAACTACCAAGCTGACATCTGGCTGGATGAAGGCTAGAGCTTTTTGAGCATCTGCTTCATCAGCTTGCACTCCATAAGGCAGACGGACAGCGATAAATTTGTAGCTGTCATCTCCTGTCTCTGCGCGCAGTTCTTCCATAGCTAGTTGGGCCAATCGTCCTGCTAAGGTTGAATCTTGTCCTCCAGAAATCCCTAGTACAAAGGTTTTTAGGAAGGGATGTTTTTTCAGGTATCTTTTTAAGAAATCAATAGAACGACGAATTTCTTCCTGGGCATCAATCACTGGTTTGACACCCAGTTGCTGAATAATAGTCTCTTGCAAACTCATTCTTCTTCTCCTTCACCAAGGGCTTCCTTGCGCATCTTATCAATCAAGTCCATCTTATCTTGCCATACATCACGCGCCAAATCCACTGGATAATGCTGCGGATTGAGCACACGCTTGTATTCATCCCAAAGCTTGTCAAATTCCTTACGAGCATAATCCTGAATCTCAGTCAAGCTAGGCAGATTGTAAATCAATTTTCCGTCCTTGAAGATATCCACCAAGAGAGGCACAGCGTCAAAATTACGAACTGTCTTCTTGATGTAGGTATAGGTCGGATGGAACATCTTGATTTCTGTCATGCTGGCAACATCTACACTATCATAAGTGATGTAATCACCCTCTGACTTGCCTTTTTCACGACTGGTAATGCGCCACACCTGCTTCTTACCTGGCGTAGACACTTTTTCCGCATTATTGGACAGCTTGATGGTATTGCGCATGTTACCATTTTCATCTTCAATGGCCACAATCTTATAAACTGCCCCAAGAGCTGGCTGGTCATAGGCTGTAATCAGCTTGGTCCCCACACCCCAGACATCAATCTTGGCCTTTTGCATCTTGAGGTTGAGGATGGTATTTTCATCTAGATCATTAGAAGCATAAATCTTAGCCTCTGTAAATCCAGCCTCGTCCAATTGCTGACGGACTTTCTTAGAAATGTAGGCAATATCCCCAGAGTCAATCCGCACACCCATAAAGTTAATCTGGTCACCCAGCTCACGAGCCACCTGAATAGCAGCGGGTACCCCAATGCGAAGGGTGTCATAGGTGTCCACAAGAAAGACACAATTTTTGTGGGTCGCAGCATAAGCCTTGAAAGCTTCATAATCGTTACCATAAACCTGTACCAAGGCGTGGGCATGGGTCCCCAAGACAGGAATGTCAAAGAGTTTACCAGCACGCACGTTGCTAGTTCCATTGGCACCACCAATCACCGCTGCGCGTGTTCCCCAGATAGCCGCATCCATTTCTTGAGCCCGACGTGTCCCAAACTCCATCAAGGGTTCATCTTCTATGACTGAACGAATACGAGCTGCCTTCGTCGCCACCAAGGTCTGGTAGTTGACGATATTCAAAAGAGCCGTTTCGACCAACTGACATTGGGCTAGAGGGCCTTCCACCTGCACAATCGGTTCATTAGCAAAAACCAAATCCCCTTCTTGGGCAGAACGAACGGTCAACTCCAACTTGAAATTGCGGAGATAGTCCAAGAATGCCCCATGATAGCCTAGAGACTCCAAATAGGCAATATCACTATCTGAAAAACGCAGGTCTTCAAGATAACTCACAATTCTTTCCAAACCAGCAAAAACCGCATAGCCATTCTTAAAAGGCTGTTGGCGGAAATACACCTCAAAGACCGCCTTTTTATTGTGAATCCCTTGGTCAAAGTAAACCTGCATCATGTTTATCTGGTACAAGTCCGTGTGCAATGTCAAACTATCATCTGGATACATACTTTTCCTACTTCCTTAGCTAGAAACACATGAAAATTTTCAAGAACTTTCATGTATTCCAATAAATTAGTACTATTATATCACATTTTAGCCTGATTGAGAAAAGAGTAACAAGCTATTCTCCACTCTCCAGTTCATCCATATCTTGTTCAAACTTTTTCTGAGCCCATTCACCATAGCTCTTAAGACCAAGATTACCAATAAAGACCCAGGGAAGGTAAATGACATAAGTAATTGCCCAAGCAGATAGGTATTTAAGGTTCAAAGGATTGTGCTGATAAATTTCTATGTTGAAATGATAATTCTGTAACATCAAAAGAGCCGTAATAGCGAGAGTTACCAGCAAACACCCTAAAATTGTAAAATGAAAACGACTATAGTAGGTTACTCCCAGATAACGGGCACGATTAAAAAAGAAGAAAATTCCTACTATCAGAGTATAAACTAGAAAATTCGGATTAAAAAGAGATGGAGCCAACACTGCCACCAAATAGCTTAGAAGTACAAGCCCAATAAAGAGTGAAAAAGACTCTGCCCCAGCTTTATTAATTAGTTGTTCTTCTCTTTCGTCAAGTAATTGATAATGAATAAATTTATTTACCATCTTCTTCCTCCCAAAATAATTGGTCTAGGGTTTTCCCTAAACATCTGCAAATGGACTGGCAGAGCGAGAGACTGGGATTGTATTTTCCCGCCTCTATCAAACCAATAGTCTGGCGCGTCACCCCGACAGCATCTGCTAGTTGACCCTGAGTTAAATCAAGCTCTACCCGAGCTAATTTTAATTTTAAATTTTTAGCCACCTGCGTCCTCCTTATAGTTTTAATACTCATCTACTCTTAAAAAATCCAAAACTAACACAAGCTGTCAGCTATTTATTATAACCTCATTAATTAGCACTCCAATATTATCTTCAGCCTAAAATCAGTATGTTGGATTGTTTGAAATAAACTTCCTAGTTTGCTATTTGATTTTTGTTTTAGTATTGGCTTTAGTAAGGTCTTTTAAACGAGTTTTGATTGCTTGTATTTCTTGTTTAGTTGATTTCATATCACTATTATATAATGCTTTTGGAAATGAGTCTAGCATAAGACAAAAACGTGTACACAACAAGAGCAGGAGCATACTAAGATGACTGATTTTTTACTGTATTTTAGGTATGCAAAATAATACTAAATGAAACTAAAATGAATACTTCTTGCTTTTATTGAGAGTGAAAAAGTACAATAAAATGATTGTAGTGATTACCACAAGATACTGACTAATAGACATCGTATTTGAATCCACAAATACAGGTAAAGAATAAAAAGGAAGAAGTTCAATTGCTTTGATAAACAAATCATTACTAGTATTCATCATAATCGTATTTAATATATTAGGGATAAAGAGTAGTAAAGCTACTAAAATACCAAATACCAAGCCACTTTTAAATTTGTATAAATAGAAAATGTAAGATAATAGAAAATAAAATAGGACTAACAAAATTGTATTGACTACAATGGCTACTATAAAATCTAATCCTAAATCACCTGGAACACCCAATTTACTTACGATGACTAGTAGCACAATGCCATTCAAAGCATAAATAATGGAAACTGAGATGGCATATAGAAAATTAGACAAGACGTAAATCATCCGATTCTTCTGTTGATTATAAAACAAACTTACCGTATTGTGGGAAAAATCTCTACTAATGACTCGGTTAGCATGTATAACAGCCATTAACATACCGAGCATAGCATAAAAGTTTGAAATATGCTTAATACCAAGCGATGTCCCTTGAGTCTTTAGAATAAAGAATGTAACCAATATCGGCGGTATAAACGAGATAATCAAACCAAGATATATTACGCCTGATGAATATAAATCCCTTATATTTTCCTTAAGAAAATTCAATTTATTTAATTTCATGATTATATCCTTCCTTTATTTTGAACGATTTAGATAAATATCTTTAAGCGTCTCTTTTTTAGTTTCAAAATCAACTACTTTAATAGAGTTTTCGTTAAAAAATTTAAAAAGCTCACTACTTTGAATAGTCCCAGACATAGTAATTCTCAGTCCCTCTTCCTGAACAATATCCCCAAATTCTTGTTTGGTAAGGAAAATGACTTTATCTGTAGCTGATGAAAAAGCTATCTCAAACAAGCAATTATGACTATCTTTTCCTACTTTTTGAAATGTCAAAAGCCCGTTCTCCAAGAAAAGAACCCTTTCACAAATTTCTTCAATATCTTCTAATTTATGACTCGATATTAAAATTCCCACATTTTCATGTAAAGCTAAATTTTTTAGAACCGCTAAAACTATTTGTGATGATTCAATATCTAAACTATTAGTCGGTTCATCTAAAATCAATATATCAGGTTCCGTAACAAGAGTTAGAAGCAAAGCTAATTTTTGTTTTGTACCCAAAGAATAGGTCTTTACTTTTTTATTAATAGACTGAGTCAAATCTAACTCTTGGATCAAACTTCCAAATCTTTCTAGATTGTAGTCAACACCATATAAATTTGACAAATATTTTAAATTCTCTAAACCTGTTTTAGATAAAAATAATTTTGGTTCTTCGATTAAATACCCAACATTATCACTACTTATAATATTCCCTGAAGTCGGTTGATTATTCTGAACAAGAATTTTCATCAATGTACTCTTGCCAATTCCGTTTCTCCCTACTAGACCAACAACTTCACCCTTATTAAGTGCAAAATTTATATCTTTGAGAATGATTGAATGACCATAATGCTTACTTACATTTATAACTTCCATTTTTTATTCCTCCATTAATATTCTTGGTTTTCTCTTTGATTCTCATTAATTTTAAAAAGTTGCGCCTCTTTTTAACAACATTATATCATATATCTAACTTGATGCAATATATAAATGTCATTTTGTAAAATTTTATTAACAAAAAACCTCTACCACCTAAATGATAGAGAGTTTCTGCCTATTCAATTTTTTTCAAAACATCTACAGCATCGTAGGATTTCACATCTAATGTTGTATTGTCCTCCATATCATCTAGAAAGATACAATTTATAGGTTCTAACCGCTACTTATCGAGAATCTCCTTAAACATTACCCATATCCAGTATTATATCCATCAGTCTGCCTCCACACTTATGTGTGAGTCTCTCTTTGTATCATACCTTCATATTCACCTTACAGATTCTTTTGGTAATAATATCTTTGCCCAATGTAGGGATAGTCTTGTAACCTAAAGACTTCCTTGTAGCCATGCCTTTTATAAAAATCTGGAGCTTGAAACTGGTAGGTATTGACAAAAGCAAAACGACAATTTCGATTCTTAGCTTCATTTTCTGCTTGTTGCAGTAGTTTCGAACCAATTCCTTGTCCTCGTAGCTCCTCTTTCACAAACAAATATTCGATTTCTAGCCAATTTCCAAAAGTCTCTGCTATCAAACCTGCCAGGAGATTGCCCTTTTCATCTTCGACATAAAGATTAAGTGGCTCACTCTCAGCTTCTTCTCTTTTTGAACGATTATAAGCACGAATCAAATTCCCTATTTCTTGTACCTTCTGGGATTCCTTATTTTCCAATCTAAAGTACATCTAAACCTCCTCGAAAACTGTTACAGCTTGATTATAGTCCTATTTCAAAAGACTGTCAAACTAGCAAAAACCCACCAAGCTAAGTTGATGAGTTTCAAATCTATTTTCTAAATTTCCACTGGCTATAAATCCCGAAACCGATAATCCAAATAGCTGAACCGATTGCTCCTACAAATGTAGACTCTTGTAAAAAGAGGGTTACAAAGACAAAGGCAAAGAAGAGCATGGTTAAAGGATTTAAGAAACGATAATGGGGCATGAGATAGCCATCCGCCATAAAGTCTGGTGACTTGCGATACTTAAGGTGAGCCACCATAATCAAGATATAAATGGCAATGTAGACACCTGATGATGATGCTGTAATCAAGGCAAAAGCATCCGAAACACCTGGCAAGACATTGATAAAGGCTGCTAGAGCAATCAAGATTGCTGAAGCGATGATGGCATTTTGTGGCACATTATGGCGAGAAAGAGTATCTGCCTTAATAGCCTTTAAGAATGGGTTTGGTGAATCATGGGCAATCTGATACAAGTGACGACCTGTTGAATAAAGGGTTGAGTTAAGAGCAGATGCTGCTGAGGTCAAAACGACGAAGTTAATTAAGGCCGCTGCCCACTTGATACCGGCCAATTCAAATACTGTAACAAAGGGAGAATCAGCCGATGCAAGCTCACGCCACGGAATGATAGCCATGATGGCTAATAGGGCTCCTCCATAGAAAAAGGCAATACGTAATGGAATTTCCTTAACAGCTTTTGGCAATACCTGACGAGGATTTTTTGTTTCAGAAGTCGTTACCCCAATAAACTCAATCATGAGGTAGGCAAAGAAAACCATCTGGAAGGCCATGACAAAGTTTACTCCACCATTTGGAAAGAGGGAGAAATTATCGGTGATATTAGCCAAACTTGCAACTCCATGTGGTGTCTTAAAGCCTGTCAAGACCATAAAGACTCCTGTGGCAATCATAGCTAAAATAGCCACAATCTTGACCATAGCAAACCAAAACTCAACTTCCCCAAAGAGCTTCACCGCAATCAGATTTACTAAGGCTAGAATAGTCAAAAATCCAATCTCAATCATCCAACTTGGCCAGCTAGGGAACCAAAACTGAACATAGTGAGAGATAGCAGTGATTTCCGCCATACCGATAAAGACAACGGATAGCCAGTAAGACCAAACCGAGAAATAACCCCAGCCCTTACCCAAATGGCGCGTGATAAAGTTGATAAAGGTATGTTGCTCAGGGTCTTGGTAGAGCATTTCCCCAACCGCACGCATCATGAGGAACATGAAAGCCCCTGTAATCATATAAATCAGTACAATGGAAGGACCTGTTAGGCTAATAGAGCGACCCGCTCCCAAAAAGAGTCCTGTTCCGATTGTTCCCGCAATGGCCATAACCTGCACGTGACGATTGGTCAGACCACGCTCCATCTTATTTTTTTTCTTCTTTGAACTCATAACGTCTCCAATTCAATTTAATTTATACTCAATGAAAATCAAAGAGCAAACTAGGAAGCTAGCCGCAGCCTGTACTTGAGTACGGCAAGGCTACGCTGACGTGGTTTGAATTTGATTTTCGAAGAGTAGCAAAATGGAAAAAGGAGTGAGTGAAGCGCATCGCCTCCCCACTCCTTTTTTTTATTTTTAGGCTGTTTTTTCAACCTTCAAGATTTTTACATCATAGCTACCAACAGGTGTTTCAATGGTTGCTGTGTCACCTGTTTTCTTGCCAATCAAGGCTTGTCCAATTGGGCTTTCATTTGACACTTTACCTGCAAAGGCATCCGCACCCGCTGAACCTACGATAATATAAACTTCTTCTTCGTCCTCACCAATTTCTTGGATAGTGACTGTTTTACCAATCGCTACTTCATCATCAGCAACTGAGTCGCTATTGACGATTTCAGCATAACGGATTTTTGTTTCCAAGCTAGAGATTTGTCCTTCAACAAAGGCTTGTTCATCCTTAGCTGCTTCATATTCACTGTTTTCAGAAAGGTCACCGTATGAACGGGCAATCTTAATGCGTTCTACCACTTCTGGTCGGCGGACCAATTTCAATTCTTCTAATTCTTTTTCAAGTTTTTCCTTTTCCGCAAGGGTCATAGGATATGTTTTTTCTGCCATTTTTCTCAACTTTCTTTCGATAGTATTGAATCTCTATCTGAGATTCTCATTTTTGTAGTCTTAGTTTGAACTACTATTTTGAGTAAGCTTGCTATTGACGTGCTCAGCTACATTACGATCATGTTCTTCCTGTGTCACTGCGTAATAGACTTTACCATCTGTAACATTGGCTACAAAGTAGAGGTTCTCACTCTTTGTTTGGTTGATACTTGCTTCAATCGCGTCCTGACTTGGGCTATCTACTGGACCAGGCATCAAACCAGGTTTGGTATAAACATTATATGGTGAATTAATCGATGTGTCAATTCCAGCATCATCTGCTAGACTAATATTTTGGCCAAGTTTCCCTTGGGCATACAAGATTGCAATATTGCTTTGAAGTGGCATACCAAGGTTCAAACGATTGTAGAAGACACCTGCAATCAACTTACGGTCTTCAGTCTTAGCACCTTCTTTTTCAACAAGTGAAGCAATTGTTAGCAATTCATTAACTGTCAAGTTCTTAGACTTAATTGCACTATAGTGTGGAGCCAAAGTTTTATCCATAGCTGCCAACATCTCATCAATCAAACTTTCAATAGTTGTGCTTTCCTTGATAGAGTAGGTCGCTGGGAAAAGATATCCTTCTAAACGATAACGAGCTCCACTTTCTTTCGTTGGCAAGCTTTCGAGTAGGTTTGGATATTTAGCAACTTCTTGACTGATAAAGTTATCATCTTGAACTTTAGCCAAGAAAGCTTCCGCTGTCAAAGGTTCTTTAAATTCACCTTGCAATTGGCCTACAGCTTGGGCAATTTGATCAATGGTATATCCTTCTGGAATGGTCAAATCTGTAAGTGAAGGTTCTTGAGGTTCAGGAGTACCACCTTTTTGTAGTTCTTTGATGATATCCTCTGTACTCATGCTCTTTTGCAAATTGTAATATCCAGCCTTCAAATCTGAATAATTCTTATATTTAGCATAAAAAGCAAAAATCACTCCGTGTTTAATCACACCAGAATGTTCAAGTGCTGATCCAATCTCTTGGACATTGGATCCTTCTGGGATTTGAACCGTTACATATTCCTTAGAATTTGCATCAACTGGTAATAAAGATGATTGAACGTACTGGTAACCAAAGTAACCACCTGCTGAAATCAAGGCAAGGAAAATCAATAGAGAAATGAAGAAAGCTTTCAAATGTGATTTTTTCTTCTTAACAGGTTTAACTGTCTCACGACGACTACGACGTGGAGTTTCAGAAATCACGTCAACAGCTTCCGCTTCGACGACCGGTTCAGGTCTTGGCGCTTCTGCTTGTGTCTCTTTTGGTTCTTCAGTCTTATAAGAAACAGCTACTCTTGTTGGAGTTGTGTTCACATCTCTTTCGAACTTTTGTGGACGACTAGTTTCTGGTCCTGGAACCGGTCTTGATGGACTTGCTTCAGCTGGTGAAGCTGGAACATCTTGACTAGGATGACTAGGAACGATTGGGGCTTCCTCTCTTAGTTCCTCCACCGGTGATGCAGGCACATCTTCACTAGGATGCTGTGGAACACGTGGTGCATTCTCCATAATTTTTTCAACAGCTGATAGGGATGCATTCATCACCTCTTCATCAGCAATTTTTGTGTCAGGGACAGACAAAGCTGATTTTTTTTCATCAAGCTCAGCGGCCTCTTGGCGAATCCCTTCATAACGTTTTACTTTTTCTAAATCACGCAAAATTTGCTCTTTAAAGCTTAATTTTTCGTCTTCTCTTGGCTTTTCACTCAAAAGTTTAT